>CAZLOO010000061.1:0-10550 GCA_964561055.1 uncultured Halobacteriales archaeon | reverse complement strand
AGTTCGGCGACCTGCTGGAGACGGCGATACTGGTGATCGCCAGCGCCGAGGACGAGGAGGTCGAGCGCGTCACGGAGTCGCTTGTGAACCTCGTGGCGGCCGGCGACGCGCTTACCAGCGATCAGGCTGCTGACCTGGTGGAGATAATCGAGAACGACGGCGACCATGTGGTCGAGGCGCTGGAGACGGTGCTGGAACTCCAGCGTCGCGACCAGCTCGAGGACTTAATCGAGTTGGCGAGCACTCTATCAGCCCTTGAGGTCGACGACGACGCTGCGGCGGGGCTCAACCGGCTTGTCGGCGCCGTGAGCGACGCCGAGCGGAAGTCCGAACCGGTCGGGCCAATCGGGTTCGCCCGTGGGCTGCTCGGCCGGGACGCCCGGAAGGGGCTTGGCTACCTGCTCGCGGTGCTCCGGTCGCTGGGGTAGATAGGGATAAGGATGGACGACTCGACGGTCTGCCCGTTCTGTGCGGTCGGCTGCCGGCTGGCGCCCGGCGAGGAGGGCCGAGCGGTCGGCCGCGAGGGACCGGCGAATCCCGACGGCCGACTCTGTGCGAAGGGGATACAGGCGTTCCGGGCGTTCGAGAACGACGACCGCCTCACAGAGCCCCTGGTCCGCCGTGACGAGGACCTCACCCCTGTCGACTGGGAGACGGCTCTTGACCGGGTCGCTAGGGGGTTCCGGTCCGTACTCGACACGCACGGCCCCGATGCGCTGGCGTTCCTCGGTGCCCCTCACTGCACGAACGAGGAGAACTATCTGCTGGGGAAGTTGGCCCGCACCCTCGGGACGAACAACGTCGACAACCGGGCGCGGGCGTGTCACGCGGTTGCCGCGGGTGCGATGCGCGAGCGACTGGGCTGGCCGGCGATGTCGAACAGCCTCGCCGACCTTCCCGAGGCGGACCTGATCCTCGTCGTCGGCGCGAATCCGGCCGATCAGCAGCCGATCGCCTTCGACTCGTACGTCCGGCCCGCTGTCGATGACGGCACGACGCTCGTCCACATCGACCCGCGGGCCAACCGGACCACCCGGAAGGCGTCGATCCACCTGGCGCCCCACCCCGGAACGGACGCGCTGGTCGTGAGTCTGCTCTGTGCAATCGTCCTCGACAGCGGTCTCGCCGATAGGGAGTTCATCGAGCAACGGACGACCAGGTTCGGGGCGTTCGCCGACTCCCTGAAAGAACTGGACATCAAGCGCGACGCTGAGAGGGCGGGTCTCGACGCGGAGCGGGTTGAGGAGGTGGGGCGGCTGGTCGGCGAGGCCGACCGAGCCGCCGTCGTCGCGGGCACCGGAGTGGAGACGGACCACGACGGCACGACCACCCCAGACGCGCTGGTGAACCTGCTGTTGCTCACCGGCAATCTCGGGCGGGCAGGGACGGGGATGAACCTGTTTCGCGGGCTGAACAACGAGCAGGGCGCCGTCGATGCCGGCTGTGTCCCCGACGCACTCCCGGGGCACGAGTCCGTCACTGATTCAGCTGCCCGGGAGCGCCTCGCTCAGGAGTGGGGTATCGAGCCGCCTGCGATTCCGGGACTGCCCGAGGGGGAAGCGCTGGAGGCGTTCGGCCAGAGCGTCCGCGGGGTGTTGGTTGTCGGGGAGAACCCAGCCGTCTCGAAGCACGAGGAGGAGTGGGTGACCGAACGCCTCAACGCGCTCGACACGCTCGCGGTCGCCGACGTCGTTCACACGGAGACAACTGCCCGTGCGGACGTGGTGCTGCCGGCCGCGGTTGCCACCGAGAAGCGGGGGACCGCCACCAACATGGACCGGCAGGTCCAGCGGCTCCAGCCAACGAGCGATCCGCCCGGCGCGGCGTGGACGGACTTCGCGATACTCCGGGCGCTGGGACGGCGCCTCGCGCCCAGAGGATTCGGCTATACCGACCCGGACGAGGCGTTCGCGGAGCTACGGCGGGTCGCCCCGTCCTACGCGGATATCGACCCCGACGGGGAGAGCGGTCCCCGACGCTGGCCGGACGGGGAGCGGGTGCTGTACCGCGACTCGTTCCGGACCGATGACGGCCGCGCCCCGTTCGTCCCGGTGCGGTCCGGGGACAGCGAGGAGAAGTCGGGACTCTACCTCGTCGCCGGGAGCCGTGTCGGGGGGTTCGCGGCTGCCGAACGGGCGGACCGGCGGCTCCATCTCAATGTCGCTGACGCCCGCGAGCGCGGCATCGCGGACGGCGACCCGGTCGTCGTCGAGAGCGAGGGGATCACGGTAGAGACGGAGGCGGCAGTCGGAAGAGACGTCAGGCCCGGGACGGCGTACCTCCATGCCGACGCTGCCGATCCGTTAGTGCGCCAGGGCGCCTCACGGGTCGAAGTCCGACATCAATAAGCCTCACCGAGCCCCGTCCGCTGCGCTGACGAGCCGTTCGACCCGCCCGACATCGACCGGCGCCTCCGTCCGGCCGTCCTCCTTGAGCGCGGTGCCGACGATGGCGCCGTCGGCCACCGACAGCAGGTCCGCAACGCTCTCCACCGTGACGCCGCTGCCGACGAACACAGGTGTTCTGGTGCCAAGACGGTCCCGGCGTTCGACGGCCTCGCGCACATCGTCCATCGCCGTCGCGCACCCGGTGCGCTGGCCGGAGACGACGATTCCATCTGCGAGCCCGCGCTCGGTGGACTCCGCGAGCGACTCCGCCTCGTAATCGTCGTCAGCCAGCGGCGCGGAGTGCTTTACGTCCACGTCCGCTAATAGCGCCACGTCGGCGCCGATTCGCTCGCGCAGTCGCGCCGTCTCGTGGGCCTTTCCCTCGAGGACGCCCTGGTCGGCGACCCGCGCGCCGGTGTGGACGTTCACCCGGGCGAACGCACCGCCCGCGGCCGCCGCGGCCGCCACCGCTGCGCCCGCGTCGTTGCGCAACACGTTCACGCCCACCGGCAGTCCAGCGGCCTCGCGGACTGTCCGCGCCAGCGCGGTCACCTCAGCGACGACGTGCTTGGGGACGTCGTCCGGGTAGAACGGAGCGTCCCCAAAGTTCTCCACCATCACCGCGTCGACGCCCCCCTCCGCGAGGCGTTCGGCGTCTCGACGGGCGACCTCGTGGATGTGCTCGCGACCGGCCCGCCGGTCGTAGCGCGGCGCCCCGGGGAGCGCCGGCAGGTGGACCATCCCAACGACTGGCGTCTCGTGCCCAAACCGCGACTCGGTGTCCATGCGTCAGGGAGGCGCGTCGGGAAGTTAAACGACAGCGGTTTCGGGAACGAACCGGCCGTGAGACGTACGTGCACGACCTCAGAGAGTTGAGCCGGGTCCAGAGCAGCTCCTCAGGCATGGAGCACAGCCGCGACGAGATGCTGGGCGCCGTCGGCGGACTACTGGGGCTGTCAGGCTGTTCGGCGTTCGACGGCGCCAATCCGTCGACCGAGCCGACGCCAGTCCCCATGCCGGCGGTGCCCTCGACCCTCGCCACCGGGCCGTCGTCGCGGGTCCCGGCGGACGTGTCCTTCGCGGTCCCGGAGGCGGTCTCGGCGCTCGGCGGCGTGATGGCTGTGTACGACCGTCGGCTCTATAAAGCGGACGGAGACTGCACTCGGGTCGACCGAATGCTACGGTTCGAGCCGGTCGAGGGGCCGTACCTGCGTTCCGGCGGATCACGCTGGCGGGTCGCGATCGGTCGCGCGGTCGATGGCCCCTGCGACGGGGGGCAGCTCCGGCAGCCGACCGCCACTTCCCAGCTATTCTGGTTCGCCTGAGCCGGTAGCTATCCAGATACCGACATCTACGGGCGCTGATCCCGGGGGTCAGTCCCCGTCGGCGTCGTCGGACTCGGCGTTCGGATAGGCGGTGCCGACCACCTCACGGATCCGGTCGGCGGTCACCTCGCCGACGCCCTCAACCTCCAGCAGGGCATCGCGGTCGGCACTCATCACCGCCTCAACGCTGCCCAGCGCCTGCAGCAGCGAGCGGGCCGTGACGGGCCCGACGCCGGCGACAGAGCTGACGACGTATTCCTGCTGCTCGCTCAGGGTGCGGGCCGACGACTCGCCGTGGACGTCAATCTCGCGGTCGGACTCCTCCTGCTCGCGGCGGGCGACGGCCTCCAGCAGCGCCGCCGTGCCATCCTGGTCGGCGGTGTGGAGCACGCTTACCCCGAAATCGACCGCCAGCGACGCCAGCGCACCCCGAATAGCGTTGGGGTGGACGTTGCGCCGCTCGTACAGGCCCTCCCCCTCAATGACAACCACCGGTCGGGAGTAGCTGCTCGCGGCGTCGCGTACCTGCTCGAACAGCGAGCGGTCGCCGCCGGTGAGGGTATCGAGGAAATCCTCAACGGACTTGCGCTCGACGGCGACCCGGTCGGACAGCACGTAGTCCCCGACCGCCAGTGTCTCCAGCCGGGTGGTGATTCCCTCGCGCTTCGAGAGGTCTCGCGCGATGGTGGCATCCAGCTCCCGCTGGTCGATCACTATCTCGACGCCATCCTCCCGACCCGCCGTGGCGACGGTCCCCTCGTCGTCCTGGTCACTGCCGTCCTCGTTTTCGCTGGCTGCCGCTGGATCCTCGCCCTCCGTCTCGTCTCCGGTCGCCCCGCCGAAGGCGTCCAGCCCGAACTGGTCCGCTCCCGCGCCGTTGCCGTCGGCGGCCGTGCGTCCCTCGCTCCCGGTCGCCTCGACTTCACCGGCGTCGTCCGAGGTGTCCTCGTCGCCAGCGCCGGCGCCGGTGTCGCTGGTGACACTGTCGTCTCCGTCGGTGCTGTTGGTGGCATCATCGCTGTCGGCGTACGCGTCGACCGACGACTGCGCAAGCTGGCCCTGTATCTCCCCGGCGGCCCCCTTCAGCTTTCGGAGCTGTTCCTCCATCTCCTCCTCCTGGCGCTTGGCGATCCAGAAGTATGCCTCATCACGGGTGTCCTCGGCTAGCAGGACGTGGACCTTCCCCGCGCGCTGGCGGCCGGTGCGGCCCTTGCGCTGGATGGCGCGGATTCCCTTCGGTACCGGCTCGTAGAACAGCACTAAGTCTACCTCCGGTACGTCCAGGCCCTCCTCGGCGACGCTTGTAGACACCAGCACCTCGAACTCCCCGGCACGGAAGGCGTCAAGCGTCTCCTGCTGTTCGGTCTGGGTCATCCCGTCGGACCCCTCACGGTCACCCTGGCCGACGAACTTCCGTACTTCGAAGTGCTCTCCAAGGAAATCGACTAGCGTCTCGGCGGTGTCCCGGGACTCGGTGAACACGATGACACGCTCACCGTCTTCGATACCTAGAGTCTGAGCCAGTAGGATGCGCGCTTGTCGGAACTTCGGATGGAGGTCGTCGTACTGCTCGGCGAGGTCCATCGCCTTCTTCGTTCGGGGGTCGCTGACGAACCGCTGGGCGGCCTTCGACGCCCCGGAGGAGCGGGCGGCGTTACGCTGGCGCTCGAAGTAGCGCCGTGCGGACTCCACGCTCTGGGTCTCGACGTACGTGACGGCGGTGCGGGCCTTACGCACCTCCGCCAGCAGGCTCATCGCCTTGTACCCCTCGGACTGGTCGGCGTCCATCATTCGCTGAGCTTGGCCCTGTATCTTCCTGATGTCCTCCTCGCTCATCCCCGCGGAGGTCCGGTTGGTCACGCCCAGTTCCTTCAGCGACTCCAGGCGGTCCTCGATGACGCCATTCAGCAGGTCCCGTATCTGCTTCACGTCGTCGGGGAGGTTCACCCGCTCCCACTCGACGGCAGTGTTGTGGGTGTACTCGGAGACGTCCGAGTCTCCCTCGCCCATCACCTCGACACGGGTGATGCCGAGGTTGCGACAGACGCGAGTTATCTCCTCCTTGTCCCCGCCTGGCGAGGCACTCATACCGGTCACCAGCGGGTCCTCGGCGTCTGCGTGGTAGCGCTCGGCGATGTAGCAGTAGGCGTACTCCCCGGTCGCCCGATGGCACTCGTCGAAGGTGAGATGGGTCACCTCTCTGAGGCTAATCCGGTTACCAAGCAAGTCGTTCTCCACGACCTGCGGAGTAGCGATGACGACGCGAGCGTCGCCCCACAGCGCTCCCCGGTCGTCCGGGCGTACCTCACCGGTAAACACGACGATCTCCTCATCCGGGATTGAAAGGGCCTCGCGGTAGAATTCGGCGTGTTGCTGGACCAGCGGCTTCGTCGGCGCCAGCAGCAGCGCTGTTCCACCCGCGTCGTTGAGCCGTCGGGCGGTCACCAGCAGACTGACGGTCGTCTTTCCGAGTCCAGTGGGGAGACAGACCAGCGTGTGGCCGTCGGCGGCCGATTCCGCGAGCTCGAGTTGATAACGCCGCCGCTCAAGCACCCCCGCCTCGACCAGCGGCCGGTCGATGGACGCGGTCGCCATTTGGCGGTTCTACCGCGCTCGCGCCGATAAGAGTTCGCACAGCGCGGCGGAAGTAAACTACCCCCTTACTCGGTCAGGGCGTCGCCGTTGGCTTCGTTGCGGGTTGTGTTTTCGCGTGGACTCACATTCTGACCATTTCTGGCAGCACATACTCGTCGTTCACGTTCAGCGTCCCGTGATTCAAGCATACGTTTACACGTGCGCCTCTGCCCGACGACGTTCGCGCCGCACGGAGATGCTCGACGACCGTCGATTCGTCGAGGTCAAGCGCCTCGGCCACGTTTGCGGTGAAGGCTGCCTGTGGCACGGCGAAGTACCCCAGGCGGTAGGCTGTTCGGAATACCTCCTGCTGGCGCCCGGTGGCGTCTCAAGCAGACCGGCCCGGGTTGCGTAATCGTCCAGCCGCCGCAGACCGACGCTTATCCCGGTGGCCTCGTAGGCAGCAGGCCGGTCGGTGAGCGCCCTCTGTGGTCCGATAAGCGACAGGGTGACTCCGCAGCGGTCGACGTCAGGACCACACATAACCGGCTCGTCCGTGCCGACCGCTCGCCGGCAAGTGCCGGGGCAGTACCCGACCAGGTGTATGAAACCGCGATCCGTTCCGGCGAGTTGCTCGTGTCCATCAACGGTCCCCAGTCCCTCGATCCGGTCGCCGTCGAAAGGATCGACGGTCCGGACGACCAGCAGGCCCCATCGTCGTGATAGGACAGCTCTGTCGCCCGCGGAGGCCAGCGACCCAACATGGCGACGGCGGTTCGTCACGGCCGACGGCTTAAAGCGAACGGTCGGGGACGCGGACGGTAGCCCCGCGCGCGGTCACGCTACCCGGCCGAGAGGTGAAAACCCTGTGTCCAGCAGACGAGGAGTCAGGCTATGGCCGGCGTCAGTAGCGCGACCGGCAGGAGAAACACCGCCGCTGTCGCGCCAGAATGGACGACCGGCAGTGCAGCCACCGCGACCAGCCGCCGCCGGCCTCGCCAGCGGCCACACAGCCCGTAGCAGGCAGCGAACGCCAGCGATTGGACTGCAAACAGGGCTGCCGGGAGGGCAGTCCGACCGATCGCCGAGGGCTCGGCTATCGGCGGGGTGGCCGCCAGCGACGCCGCCACGGCGACGGCGCTCCCAGTCAGGCCGACCAGTAGCGCCCACGCCGCGAGACCGGCCAGCCAGCACCGGTCGTCGTCGAACGCCCTGAACGCGAGCAGACCGACGGTACCCGGCAGCACCACCCCAACGAGCGGCGACATCCATCCCCCAAGGGTGCCGGTCACGCCTGCCGTGGCGAGCAGGAGGCCGAGGACGAACACAGCCGCGCCGGCCAACGCCGCCCGCCGGTCGGGGCTGGTCACTCCTCGGGGTACTTTGGCTCGCGCTTCTCCGCTCGTGCCAGCGCCGTCTCGATGACGTCCCGGACATCACCCTCGAACGTCTCCCCGTGGCCAGCGTACATCCGCGTGACGCCGTCGGGGAGCCGGTCGAGTATCGTGCGGATGCTATCGATGAGCCGGTCGCGGGACTGGCCCGGCATGTCCGTCCGACCGAACGAGCCGTAGTCGAAAGCGCCGTCATCGTGAACCACCACGTCACCGGAGAAGATGCTCTCGGAGCCGAGGAACGCGAGGTGGTCGTTCGCGTGGCCCGGGGTGTGGACGGCCTCGCAGTCCTCGTCGCCGATGCGAACGGTGTCCCCGTCCTCAAGCGCGCGGGTGCGCCGGTCGTGGTCGTCATAAGCGTACAGCTCCGGGTCGAACGCGTCCATTACAGCGTCAAGCTGGGCGACGTGGTCGCCGTGCTGGTGGGTGAGCACCACTCGCTGCAGATTGTCAGTGTGCTCGCGTACGGCGTCAACAACTCCCGGCATCGCGCCGGCGTCCACGAGCGTTGGCGTCTCACCGAGCGCTAAATAGGCATTACAGGTGAATGTCTCGGCGTCGGCGGTCACGTTATACACGTCCATACTGCCAGATGGGGTCGCGCGGCTTTTCAGTGGTGCGGGAGAGGGCCGACCCGGCAGCGTGCGGGGAACTCGTCCGACCGGGGCTGAACGGCGGCGGTGACCCACCACGCCCCACCGAGGGATATCCACCTAACGACCTATACTCACCCCCTGGGACGGTGTCCCGAGCCGCGGGACGCTACGTCTTCAGGCCGCTCCCGCTCAGGGGCACCACTACGTCCGCGCCGCCGATCGTCCCCCGCTCGCGGTACGCACGGAGCCCCGCCGGCGCTACCGCACAGGTGGGCTCCGTGTCAAAACCGGCCCTGCCGAGCGCCGACAGCTCCCGCTCGACAGCGGCCTCGCCAACGGCGATGCAGTCCCCGCCGGTCGCCTCGATAGCCGCCACGAGCTGGTCGCGCCGGGCCGGCTCGCTGATCTGTATTCCGTCTGCCAGGCGGTTGTGGCCGTCGGCCCCGCCTCCAGCCCCGAACGCCTGCGCGATGGGGTCGTAGCCGGCCGCCTGGACACCCAGCAGCCGCGGCACCCGGTCGGTCCACCCTGCGCGCTCCAGCCGGCGGAAACCGCGATAGGCGCCCAGAAGCATCGTCCCGTGACCCACCGGGAGCACGACGGCGTCTGGTATGGACCAGTCTCGCGCCCACGCGATTTCGTAGGCTATCGTCGCCGTCCCCTCAAAGAATGCCGGGTTCCAGGCGTGGCTGGCATACCACCCTTCACCGGCCCGGACGGCCTCCAGACAGGCGTCGGTCACCGCCTCGCGGTCACCTTCCACGCTGACGACGTCCGCACCGACCCGCTTCAGCGCGCGGCGTTTGCTCTCCTTCACACTGGCGGGGACGAACACTCGGCAGTCGATACCGGCCCTGGCGGCGTAGGTCGCAATGGCGGCGCCGGCGTTGCCCGAGGAGTCCTCTAGCACCCGGTCGGCGCCGAGCGCGGCCGCCCGGGAGAGGACGGTCGCCGCGCCGCGGTCTTTGAAGCTCCCCGTTGGGAACAGGTAGTCCAGTTTGAACCCGGCATCCCACCCCGGCGCCCGGACCAGCGGTGTAAAGCCCTCGCCGAGGCTGACCCGCCGCTCGACCGCCAGGAATGGAAACGCCCACAGCCCCTCGCGTGGGTCGACATCGCCGCGGTGGTTGGCGCCGGGCAGCGACACAGCGGCGAAGTCGAGCGCGTGGCCGCACTCACAGCGCCACCGGTCGGCGTACTCGCGGCCGCAGTCGGCACACTTGAGCATATCGGATCCGGAGCCGGGAGCGACCAGTAGCTGTCGGTGCGGGACGGTAGGCCTTTGACCGAGGAAGCTGTCGGTCAGCGCGTGACAGAGCGGAAACCGTGGGTCGTGTTGGCCGGCTGTTTCCTGCTGTCGGTTGGGTTCAACGGGTTCATTATTTCTCCCTCCAGCATCGCGGCACTGTTCGCCGATCACTTCGGCGTCCCGCAGTCGGCGACCGGCAACATCGTCAGCGCGGTGTTCGTCGGGACAATCCTCACCCAGGTGCCGGGCGGCTACCTGCTGGATCGCTACGACAACCGGTGGCTAATGACCGCCGCCACCGCGGGCTTTGCCGCCGTCGTCCTCGCCACCCAGGTGGTGGACTCGTTCATGGTCTTTCTCGTGCTCCGGGCGCTCGGCGGGGTAGTGTCTGGGTTCCTGTTTACTGCCGGCGCGAACGCCGTCAGCCAGGTGTTCGACCCCGAGCGGACCGGCTTTGCCACAGGCATCTACCTCGCCAGCCCGTCAGTGGCGTTCGTCGTGGCCCACGTCACCAGCCCGCTTGTGGGGACGGCGGTCGGCCCGCTGGCGGTGTTCCTGCTGTACGGGCTGAGCACCGTTCTCGGGACTGCGCTGGTGTGGGCCGGCGCGGGCGGCCCGGTGCGCGGCGATGACGCCCCTACCGCCAGGGAGTTCGCCCGGGCGCTGGGCAATCGCTCGGTAATACTGGTGGCGCTGTCGGCCGGCACCGTGTTCGCGATGTACGTGTTCCTCAATACCTGGGTCCCTACCTACGGGACGGAGGTGCTGGAGCTGCCGCTGTGGGTGGCGGGAGTAGTCGCCGCGCTGATACCGCTGGTGGGTATCGCCGCGCGACCCGGCGGGGGCTGGGCGAGCAGCCGCCTCGGGGGGCGCCGACGGCCGGTCCTGGGCGGTGGGCTGCTCGTCGGCCTTGGCCTGACCGTCGCCATCCCTTTCGTCGGCGGGATGGCGCCGTTTCTCGCACTGCTGGCCGGCGGAGCGTTCTCGCTGCAGCTCGGGTTCGGGGTGTACTACGTCCTCGCGGG
>CAZLOO010000060.1:0-10689 GCA_964561055.1 uncultured Halobacteriales archaeon | reverse complement strand
CGACAGTTACCCCCGCCGAGCCCCGTGTGACGACGCGCTCAGACCGAGCCACCACTACTCAACGACGACACCACGTTCCCGGGCGGCCCGCACTGCGCCGACGGTGACTCGGTGGTACTCCTCGTCCAGTGACGCCTCCACGACGACATCCTGCAGGCCGCCGATGACGAGCACGTCCGAGACGACGTCCGCAACGGCGTGGGTGATACCCTCCACGGGGTCGTCGGCGAGGAACGGCGTCGTCGAGCCGATCACCCGCTCGACGAGCGACTCCTCCGTGTGACCGGCGGAGTCGACCTCGACAGTCAGCCGCTCCCCGCGAAACAGTAGGTCCAGTCGGGCCCCGGACCCGAGCTCGCGGGGCCGCAGAGTGAGCGACGCGCCGCCGGCCTCGTGGGTCACCGGCTCGCTTACCGACCGCCTGGTCGGCGAGACTCGCTCCACGACGCCGGCGTCCCGGACCGCCGCCACCAGCTCTGGGTTCGGGAGGCCGGCGGGGTGACCGACGACGTTCGACGGCTCCAGCCCGCAGGAGTAGCAGAACCGGTGCTCCGGGCGCGGGAACGACCACGTCTCCCGGATGCCAGTCACCTCGGCGGCGGTGACACCACACAGCCCCAGAGGGCCAAGCACGTGCTCGACGACGAACGAGCGCTCCCGGCCCGCGGCGAGGTCCACCCGTACGTCCGCCTTGACGACGTTGGCCGGCGCCGCGAGCACGCCGTTCACCCGGATGCCGGGCTCCTCTGCGGGTTCGACTCTCACCTCGCTGCCGACGGCGGGCGCGACGACGGTTCTCATTTTTCTCTCCAGCCGGCGATGGTCCGCTCCAGCAGCAATCGACAGCGCTCGAACTCCCGGTTCCCGAACCGTGTCGCGCCCGGGAGACCGGTGCCGAGCGCGAGTTTGTCACCGCTGGGGAGATGCGAGAACGCCGTCGGCTCCGGGAACCAGTCGTACTCCCAGTCGCCACAGACGGCCGTCGCCGCCAGCTCGGCGGCCGCCCGGAGCCGCTCGGGCGGGTCCGCGCGCTCGACGCCGACCACCGGCTCGTAGCGCACAGACTCTACCCACGGGCGGACGCCGAAGCGCTTCTCGATGCTACCGGCGGTCGTCGCGGGCGTAGTCGCCACGTCGAAGCGGGCGATCAGCTCGTCGCCCGTCTCGACGCCCGCCAGCGAGAACGTCGTCATCCCGGTCCGGAACAGCCCCACTTCGTCACGCTCGACGGGGTAATGCTCATGCTCGGGGCGGACGCTCGTACACAGCGCCTGCACCCGATCGCCGGTTGCTGCCGGACGGTCGGTCGGCGCTGGCATCGCTGCCCGAACCGTCGCCTCCCCGCGGCCGGCGTGGACCGTCGACAGCAGGCCGCCGAGCGGTTCGACCACCAGCCACGGCCCCGGCGCGGTGGCGTCGGCTTCCGGGTAGTGGAGGCGGGCGCTGGTCGCCTCGCTCGCGGCGGTCGCAGCCGCCAGCCGACCCATCGCGCCAGCGGCGGGCCCCTCGTAGGCAGTGGCGTCCTCGACCCGCTTGACGTCCCTTGCGTCTACTCCGCCCTCGGGGACGACCAGCAGGTTCGGCGGATCGTCATCCCCACCAGCCACCTCCCGGGCCTGACCAGGAACCGACTCTGGTGGAGGGAGTTCAGCCATCGAGGGTCCCCACGAGGTCGGCGGTCGCCGCTGCCATCACCTTCGTCGCCTCGACTAGTTCTCCGACGGGCACATATTCGTCGGCGACGTGGGCTTGCTCAAGCAAGCCGGGGCCGTAGACGATACACTCCTCGATACCAGCGTCGTTGACGACGAACCGCTGGTCGTCCGAGCCAGGGGAGACGACCACGTCCGGGTCGACACCGCGGGCCCGTAGTTCCCCGAGGTACGCTTGCGCTGCCTCTCCGTCCCTTGGGACAGCGGTCGGCTCGGCGAACATTATCTCCTCGTACTCGACGGCCGCGCCGGTCGCTTCTTCGGTCTCGGCGAGCAGGTTGCGCACCTCACTGCGGGCGTCCTCGACGGTCTCGCTGGGCACCAACACGCGGTAGAACGTCGCTGTACAACGATCCGGGACGACGTTCTCCGAGTAGCCCGCGTTCACCATCGTCGCGGAGACGTCCGCGCGGCGGGATTCCTCAGGCACCACCGGGAGGTTCGTCTCCCGGGCGTTCAGCTCCTCGCGGTAGGACTCCATCCGGCCGAGGAAGTCGGTCATCGCCGCGATGGCGTTGTGCCCGTCGTGGGCCATGCAGCCGTGGGCCTTCCTCCCGTGGGTGCGGGCCCGGAACTTCAGCACGCCGCGGTGGCCGATACACACCCGCGAGGCACCGAAACACTCCGTGTACACGCAGTAGTCCGTATTCTCCGGTGCGACGTGGCCTGTCTCGACGAGGTGACCCAGCCCGGTGAATCCGCCCGTTTCCTCGTCGCAGGTCATCGACTGGGTGATCCGGCCCGCGAGCCCTCCGGCGGCTTCCAGCGCCTCCACGGCGAACAGGGAGGCGACGATGCCCGATTTCATGTCGCTGGTCCCCCGGCCGTACACCCGCCCGTCCTCGACGGCCGGCTCGTAGGGCGGGCGCGTCCAGTCCTCGCCCGCAGGTACCACGTCGAAGTGACCTGTGAAGTGGACGTCCGGCCCGCCGGAGCCCTTCCGGCCGAGCATGTTGACGCGCTCGTGGTCGGTCCGGGTGGGGTAGTGCTCCTCGACGACCGCATCTGGCACCGACACTTCCTCGATGTCGTAGCCCCGCTCCTGCATCACCTCCGAGAGAAAGGCGACCGACTCCGGGTAACGCCGTCCCGGAGGGTTCTCCGCGTCGACTGCGACAAATTCCCGAAGGACCTCGACCATCGTCCCTCGCCGTTCCTCGACGGCCTGGTCAATCGCCGCGCGGGTAACCATCAGATGTCCCGACCCCCGTCCACCTCGAGGGCGGTTCCTGTTATCATCGCGGCCTCGTCGCTCGCGAGAAATGCGGCCGCGCTGGCGATGTCGTCCGGCTCAGCCAGCCGCCCCAGCGGGATGGTGTCGGCCATCCCCTCAACGCTGAGATCGCCGCCAGCGAACCGGGGGAGCATCTCTGTATCTGTCGCCACCGGGCAGATGGCGTTCACCCTGACGTCGTCCTCGGCGAGTTCGAACGCCAGCTGTTTCGTGAGCGTGATCATTCCGCCCTTGGAGGCGGCGTAGGCCGACAGTCCCGTCCGGGGACGGATGCCGGCCGTCGAGGCGGTGTTGAGGATGACACCACCTCCGCGGAGGTGGGGAACAGCGTGTTTCGCGCCGAGAAAGGCGCTCTTGAGGTTGACCGCCTGCACGCGGTCCCACGTTTCCTCGGTCACGTCCTCGACGGGGGTCGACTCCTGAGCGATGCCGGCGTTATTATGAAGCACGTCCAGCCCACCCCACGCCTCAACGGTCTCCTCGACGAACGTCGCCACGTCATCACTGTCGCTCACGTCGGCGGTCAGCGCCAGTGCCTCCCCGCCCTCGCTTTCGATGGCCGCTACGGTGCCCTCCACGGCCTCCCGGTCGATATCGATCACCGCGACCCGTGCCCCCCGACGGGCGAATAGCTCCGCGGTCGCCTGTCCTATGCCGGAACCAGCCCCGGTGATGGCGACGCGCTTCCCTTCGAGTGTCATAGCCGCCGATACGTTGCCCGTCGTATCAAACTACCGCAGGACTACTGCCGGGCGGCCGCGTCGTCCAGCCGCGCCCGCACGTCCCCCAGCTCTATAGGCCCCCAGCTCTCGATGTCGTAGCTGACATCCAGCAGCCGGGCTACCCGTTGGTCGTCTCCCGACGCGAGCGCCCGGGCAGTCTCCGCGCGGAAGCGCTGCTCGACGCTCGCCCCCACCGCCTCGCGGTCGACGGACCGGGGCTCGACATCGAGGATGTGTGGGACGTCCTCGGCGCCCTCCGGGAGGGTCGGGAACGCGGCCGGCCCCGGGTACAGGCGACCGTCGTGTTCGACTAGCTGGTACGTCTCGACGGCGTCGTCGACGATCCCCTCGCCCGGCGGCTCTGCCCCGCGGCGGAATGCCAATTCCTCCAGTGCCTCGAGGAGCTCCGCACGCGCGAGTGCGCCGAACAAGTCCACCAGCCCCGCGAGATCGTCCCCGTCCACCTCGAGACGCTTCCCTGTCATCGCTCCGAGAGGTCGGCACGGGCGGCCGCGAGCAGTTCCTCACCGTCCAGGGGGGCGTCCCTCCACGCTGGGAGCCGGCGGTCCGGGCCAGGTTCTCGGACCGCCTCGGCGTAGCGCTCGATCTGCTCCAGTTCGCCGGCGCGGTCGTACTCCAGCCCGTTGAACGCGGCGTCGGCGGCGTACTGGCGAACCAGCCGGCGGCCGGCCTCGCTGTACGCCCCAGGGAGGCCGTCATACTCCGGGACGACGCCGTTGTCGAGTACCGCCCGCAACAGGGCAGCGCCGACGTCCTCGCTCATGTCGCCCAGCCCGCTTGGGCCGCTTACCGCGCGGTGGTCGTGCTCGTGGACGCCCAAGTCCACCTGTGCGGAGCCATCGAAGCCGGCGGCTTCGAAGGCATCGCCGAGCGTGCCGACCTCCAGCCCCCAGCCGCGCTGGATCCGCAGCCCCGCCGCGAGCCGCCGGCTGGCGGCGAACTCTCCGGCCAGGGCGTAGCGGAACGCCTCCAGGTAGTCGAGTATCGGCTCGTCGTGGCGGTCCGCAAGTGCCCGCACCAGCGGGACGTAGAACAGCCGGAACAGTCGGCCGTACAGGCGGTTGTTCTCCACGCGGGCGTAGTACCCTTTCGTGAACTCGTAGCCCCGCGCCAGCGGGAATAGCAGCCGCCGGACGTGATGGGGCCCGTACGAGGTGGTATCGGCGTCGTGGACGACGACGTATTCCTCGTCGCCGGCCAGCGCCACCCCCAACGCCAGCCAGACGTCACGACCCTTGCCGCGCGGGCCGTTGAGGCCGGCGTCGCCGAGTAGGTCTTCAACGCGTGGTCCGTCACACCATACCACTTCGACCGGAAGGTCGTAGGCGGCCAGCCAGTCGCGGATCTCCCCGGCGCGACCCGCCTCGGCCCGCAGCGCGACCACTACTCGGCCGGGCCCAACCGTCTCCAGGGTCGTGAGCACTCGCTCGGCGGCCAGCGAGGCGTGCTCACGGTCAGTCATCGGGACGACGACCGCCGCCCGGTCGGTAGGCGCCTCCGGGACCGGATCGGTAAACTCGTGGAGCGTCGTCACCCGCTCCTGGACGTACTCCATCACGCGATGAGTGTAGGGCTGTGGACAAAAGCACGGCGACAACGTGCCGAGCCGAACGAATCGGCAAGTCGGTCGGGCTTTTGTATCCCCGCCCCGTAGCCACAGTATGGAGGAGTTCGAGCGCAAACAGCTCCTCGAGCGCATTGAGCGGGAGGGTGCGACCGTTGGGGCGTCCATCCCCGACCGCATCACCGTCCAGGGGGAGGAGATAGCACTCCAAGAGTTCGTCTTCGAGATAAAGCGCCTCGACACGGTGCCGCCGGGCCGGCACGACCAGGTCGAGAAAGCGAAGCGGAACCTGCGCCGCGAGCGGCTCCAGCGCAAGCAGCGCATCGAGAACGAGTGGGCCGAGCTATCGTTCGGAGAGGGCGAGCGACTGGCCGAAAGCGTCATTGGCATCGATCGGGCGCTGTCGGCGCTGGAGTCGCTCGGCCCCAGCGACGTGGAGGCCGCCGCCGAGGCACAGGAGGCTGCCGACCGCAAACGCTGGATGAAGTTCCTCCGGAAGGCGTTAGGCCGCGACGATAGCTCCGGCCCGCGGGGGCGGACGTGACCGTCCGCAACGACGAGGTGGCAGCGCTGCTGGAGGAGTTTGCCAACCTCTTGGAGGCCAAGGACGTCGAGTACAAGCCCCGAGCATACCGGCTCGCGGCCGAGAACGTCCGTGACTACCCCGAGAGCGTCGCGGCCCTCGCCAGCGAGGAGGGCGAGGAGGGAGTCGCCGAGATCAACCGCGTCGGCAGCGCTATCGCCGCAAAGATCGTCGAGTACGTCGAGACCGGCGGTATCGAGGAACTGGAGGAGCTGCGCGATGAGCTGCCGGTAGAGATGGACGCGCTCACCAGCATCGAGGGAGTCGGCCCGAAGACGGTCGGCCGGCTGTACGAGGCGCTCGGTGTCCGCACTCTGGAGGACATCGAGTCGGCCGCCCGCGCCGGCGAGATACAGGAGGTGAAGGGATTCGGCCCGAAAACGGAGGGGAACATCCTTGAGGGAGTGGCCTTCGCCCGACAGTCGACCCAGCGCCAGCTCCTGGGGGAGGCCCACCCCCTCAGTGAGAGTATCGTTGAGCACTTCCGGGCGGTCGGGGCGGTCGAGCGCTGCGAGACCGGTGGCTCGCTGCGCCGCTGGAAACCCACCATCGGAGACGTGGACATCCTTGCGGCGAGCGAGGACGGCGAGGCCGTGATAGAGGCGTTCCGCGAGTGGGAAGAGGCCGACGAGCTCATCGAGGCCGGCACCAGCAAGGCCAGCGTCCGCGCGAAGGGGATGCGGGTGGACCTCCGAGTGGTCGTCCCTGAGGAGTTCGGGGCGGCGCTGCAGTACTTCACCGGGAGCAAGGACCACAACATTGCGCTGCGTAACTACGCCATCGAACGCGGGATGAAGGTCAACGAGTATGGCGTCTTCGATGTCTCAGACGTTGAGGACCCGGACGCCGGCCAGCGGGTCGGCGAACCGATTGCCAGCGATACCGAGGATGCGATGTACGGGGCCCTGGACCTGGCATGGATTCCCCCCGAGATGCGCGAGAACCGGGGGGAGATAGCGGCCGCCGCGGAGGATGACCTGCCAGAACTCGTGACCGAGGAGGACGTCCGGGGGGATCTCCACACCCACACGGACGCCTCCGACGGCCGCGAGAGCGTCGAAGGGATGATCGCGGCGGCCGCCGAGCGGGGGTACGACTATCTCGCGGTGACCGACCACGCCAGCGGTCCCGGCGTCGTCGGCGGTGTCGGGCTCGACGACGAGGCGCTCCTGGACCACGCCGCGCGGGTTCGGGAGGCCGCTGCCGCCGCCGACGTCGCGGTGTTCACCGGTGTCGAGGCGAACATCACCGCGGACGGGACGCTGTCGGTCGGCGACGACGTCCTCGCCGAATTGGACTGCGTTGTCGCCTCTCCCCACGCCGCGCTGGACGGCGACGGCACCGACCGCTTGGTGCGGGCGGTCGAGCATCCTGAGGTTGACGTCCTCGGCCACCCGACCGGCCGACAGCTGAACCGCCGCTCCGGGCTGGACGTTGACTTCGAGCGACTGGCGACCGCCGCGGTCGACGCGGGCACCGCTCTGGAGGTGAACGCCAATCCCAATCGGCTGGATTTGCGTGGCGGCGCAGTCCACATCGCCGTCAAGCACGGCGCCACAGTCGTTGTCAATACGGACGCCCACGCCCCGACAAGCCTGGACTACGTCACGTACGGCGTCCACACCGCGCGACGCGGGTGGGCGGAGGCCATAGACGTGCTCAACACGCGGGGCATCGAGTACGTCCGGGACTTCCTTGGCTAATGCGGCTCCTGCTCGATGCGATGTGTGGCGGACTGCGGAGCTACCTGCGGTTGTGTGGTCACGACACCGCGTACGTACTCGACCGGCTGGAGGACCCCGACGACGACGCCATCGCGGCCCTCGCTCGGGAGGAAGACCGTCGGCTCGTTACCCGGGACGTCGCGCTCGCCGGTCGGGCCGAGGATGCCCTGCTGGTGGAGTCCAGCAATGTTGAGGCCCAGCTACAGGAGCTTCGGGTAGCGGGCGTGGAGCTGACCCCCGCGGAGCCGACCTACTGCGGGCGCTGTAACGGGCGGCTTGAGCGCCTAGAGGTGGGGCCGGCCGAGTACGTTCCCGATGACGCGGAGCCGGTGTGGGTCTGCAGGGCGTGCGGTCAGCAGTTCTGGAAGGGGAGCCATTGGGACCGGATGAGAGAGACGCTGGCGGCATTGTAGCCGGTTACTCCCCGAGGCGGGTCGCTCGGTGTCGAGGACCTCGCCAGGCCGGTCGACGGTGAGCGATAGCGTCTACCCATCCTGAATGAGTGTACCGCCCGCGGAGAGGTCGGCTACGAGGAGGATCAGCGGCTCGACACCATCTGGGGACTCACCGCGCGCTCGCCGCTCTGGAGGGGCTGGACGAGCCGGACGTCGGCGAACAGGTCCGACAGAAGGAACTTGAAGACGCCGGGGGCTGCTCTCGCTCATCAGCCGGCGGCCCTGACAGGGAGTTACCGGCGGGATGGCTCGTTATCGGCAGTGTTGACCTCCCAGTCTTCGCAGGGCTCCATGTCGTCCATCAGCTCCTCGTGGTAGCCACAGTAGGGCGTGAGGCCGTCCTCCGTACGGACGTAGCGGAACTGCGAGCAGTTGCCGCAGTACGGATCGACGCCGGGCGGCCCTTCGGGCGCCCGGTCCGGCTCCGGTTCGGTCAGCAGTTCAGCGCCGCTCTCGGTTGTGGCGCCGCCGTCGCTGCGGGTTGCGGTCTGGGTGCGGACGCCGCCGTCAGGTGTCCCGCCCAGTAGGCCAACGCCGCCGAGCGCCTCCGCCAGCCGCTCGCCGGTGACGCCGACGACCCGGGTGTCGCCGTCGACTATCTTCAGCGAGACGGTGCCGCCCGGCGCCCGCCGAGTACGGAACCTGGCGACGCCTGTGAACAGACACCAGAACGTCGTCACGGCGCCAATCGTGTACACGGTCGCAACCGGCAGCGTGAGGCTCTCGGGCGTGCCGAGCCAGCGGCCAGGATAGACGACGACGAAGGCGGCGACACCGACGGCGGCGACGGCGGCCCCGACGACGGCCAGCCGGCGGACGAACCGGCGGGTCGGGAGCGCCTGAAGCACCCCGAGAACCACCGCTGGCACGCCCAACCCCGCCAGCACGCCCGCCAGTTCGCGGGCGCCGAACAGCCCCAGGCCGAGCCACTTGGCGCCGACCGGGGTCGTCGCCAGTACGACGCCCCCGAGCACCATCAGTCCGCCGGCGACGAACAGAAGGACGCCCCGTGAGAGCCGACGGGCCGCCCCGGCGGCACCGTAGGCGTCCGAGAGGCTGGTCATGTGAGCGGTTACCGTTCCCAGCCACAAAACTCCACGTCAGACACACGCACGACACCGCTACCGCCGGTTACGGCTCGAGCAGCGACCGTCCAGTCATCTCCGCGGGCGGCTCCAACCCCATCAGCTCAAGTAGGGTCGGCGCCACGTCCGCCAACCCTCCGTCGGGACGGAGCGGCCCCGCAGGCGAACTCTCCGGGCCGAGAACGGCCACCGGGACGGGGTTAGTGGTGTGGGCAGTGTGGGGCGCGTCGGGTGTTCCCATGTCCTCGGCGTTGCCGTGGTCGGCAGTGAGCACGATTGACGCGCCCGCCGCTCTGCAGGCCGGCACCAGCCGTTCGACCTGACTGTCGACGGCCTCGACGGCGTCGACAGCCGCCTCGAAGTCTCCGGTGTGCCCGACCATATCTGGATTGGCGTAGTTCACTATCATCACATCCGGGTCGTCCTCGGTCACAGCGAGGGCCCGGTCGGTGAGTTCGGGAGCGCTCATCTCGGGCTGGCGATCGTAGGTCGAGACATCCGGACTGGGGACGATTTCCCGGCGCTCCCCGTCGAAGGGCTCCTCACGGCCGCCGTTGAGGAAGTAGGTGACGTGGGCGTACTTCTCGGTCTCAGCCAGCCGCGCCTGGCTAAGCTCGGCCGCCGCAATGGTCTCGCCGAGCGTGTCCCCCGGCTGTCGGGGCGGAAACGCCACCGGCAGACCGAACCGCTCGTCGTACTCAGTCATCGTCACCAGACGGACGTCGGGGGGCTCGGTCTCGAACCCCCACTCCGGATCGATGTCCGCGAGCATCCGTGCGAGCTGTCGAGCACGGTCGGCCCGGAAGTTCCAGAACACGCAGGCGTCGCCTCCAGCAAGCCCCGGGCTGTCCTCGATAAGCGTCGGCTCCACGAACTCATCGGTTGTACCGCGGTCGTAGGCAGCCTTGACGGCCGCCACGGGATCCGGCGCGGTGAACTCCGCTTCGCGATTCACGAGGGCGTTGTAGGCCCGCTGGGTGCGCTCCCAGTTCTCGTCGCGATCCATCGAGTAGTAGCGGCCACACACTGTCGCTACGCTCCCCGTGCCGGCTTCCTCGATGACCGCCCGCAGCTCCTGGAGGTGGTTCACGCCGGCGTCGGGGTCGGTGTCCCGGCCGTCAGTGAACGCGTGGGTAACCGCCTCAACGCCGGCGTTGGCGGCCAATCGGACCAGCGCGTGGACGTGCTCGTCCCGGGCGTGAACGCCGCCGTCGCCGACCAGCCCCATGAGGTGGAGATGGCCGGCGCTCGCCCGGACATGGTCGATGGCGTCCGCGATGGCGGGCACCTCACTGAGGGTTCCCTCGACGATGGCATCGGAGATCCGCGTCGACGCCTGTCGGACGACCCGGCCGGCGCCGATGGTGAGGTGGCCCACCTCGCTGTTGCCCATCTGCCCCTCGGGGAGGCCTACGCGGCGGCCGTGGGTTTCGAGCGTGGTGGTCGCACCGTCCTCGCGGATGCGGTCGACGGTGGGTGTCGCCGCCGCCGCGACTGCATCGCGGACGTCCCGGTCGGGGTTCAGCGCCCACCCGTCGAGGACGACCAGAGCGGCCTGCATGGGGGGAACTCCGCCACGGCCGTTGACA
>CAZLOO010000059.1:0-10740 GCA_964561055.1 uncultured Halobacteriales archaeon | reverse complement strand
CCCCACCAGGTCCGGACGACCGGCGCGTCCGCGACCGCCGGCAGCATCGCCGCACACTCCTCGATGCTCTGCTGGACCTCCCAGTCGTCTCGGTCGTACTCGTCCGGGTCGGCAACGGGCACGCTCGTCGTCCCCACGACCGCCTCCGTTTGGTGAGGGATGATAATATCCCCGTCGTCGGGCGGCCGACACCGGTTCAACACCGGCTCGAGGCCGTCGTAGGCGACCGACACCATGACCCCGCGGGTCGGAGCCATCTCCAAGTCGGCGCCCGCCATCGCGGCAACCTGTCCAGCCCACGCCCCGGTCGCGTTGACGACGTACTCCGGCTCAATCGTCCGGCCGACGCTCCCGCCGATGGCTGCCGCCGTGACCGCGCCGTCGTCGACCGAGAGCTGCTCGACCGGAGCGTCCGTGTGGACGGTTGCCCCGTGTGCCTCGGCGTCGGCGGCGTTGGCCGCGACGAGCCGGGAGGGCCACACGACGGCATCGGGGACCCGCAGCGCCCGGACGGCGCCGGTCGAGAGGCCAGGAACCGCCTCCCTGGCCGCGTCGCCGTCGATCTCCTCGACGTCGATTCCGACCTCTCGGCACGCCGCGCGCTTGCGCTCGTAGTACGCCGGATCGTCCTCGCTCAGCTGGACGAACAGCCCACCGGTGTCGCGGACGCACTCGCCGGCGATGTCACCGAGGACACGACGCTCCTCGAGACACTCCTCGGCACCGGCGGGGTCGGACTCGGCGTAGCGGCCGCCGCTGTGGAGCAGCCCGTGGGACCGCCCCGAGGTCCCGCCGGCGAGTCCACCACGGTCAACGAGCGTGACGTCGACGCCGCGCAGCGCCAAATCCCGGGCAGTGCCGGTGCCCGTCGCGCCGCCACCGACGACTAGCACCGTTGGCCCGTCAGCCATCCTCCTCCCGTCGCTGGTCGGGGGCGGCCCAGCGTGCGCCGCCGGTCGTGCCGAACGGGACTTCAGGTAAGAAACTCATGACCCACCACGGCACCGCTCACACTTCAGACTGTGGTCCAGTTCCGACGTCGTGGACCGACAGGGTCACAGGGGGCACCCAGCGTCGGTTGCGCGAACCACGGCCGGTCGTCGCTACTGATATATCAGACACGGTACTCGACCGTTGTTCTCAAAAAATTCAACACCCCGCTGGCTCTGACGGGAGGTGTGCGAAGGATGTGAACTGTCAGCCGCCGATAGTCCACCTGCACCCCGCTACCAAACATCACCTATGAGTGCCCAACCCCTCCAGCAGAAAATCCCGTCGTTCGCCGCCCCGCTTGTAATCACCCTAGCGCTGGTCAGTCTCCTGTACGCGCTGGTCGTCTCGCAGTCCTTGCTACTGTGGCTGGTCGCTTGGGGGAGCCTGGCCGCGATAGCCGCGACGGTGTTCCTGGTCTACCTATTCTACCGGCTGGTGGTCGCCGTCGAGGAGATCGCCGACAGCGTCTGAACCCACTCACAGCCCGACCTCGTTTAAGTATCTCTGGCCACAAGGTAGTGCTATAGAGGGAAACGCCCGAGCGGCAGCGCTGCCGTGACTGATTGTTCCTTCTCGGCGCGAACTCCTACCGCGGGCCTGCTGGCTGACTGGTCTGGCTCGAACCGCCGCCAGCCGGCGAGCGAGAGCCCCACGACTAGGCGCGGAAACCTGACCTCGCTCGGCGCGGCCGCCATCGGTGGCGGCATCTCCGGAGGATTGGGGAACGTTGTCCGGTCTGTCGTTGCGCAGGCCGGCGCGACCGGGTCCTGGTCGCAGTTCGGGGACGACGTGGCGGGAATCGGCCACACGGCCGGGCACACCGGTCCCGAGGACCTCCTCGGCGCGGAGTAGGCGTTCGAAACCGGTGGCGGGGTGCAGTCCTCGCCGGCGATCCCCGGCGAGGGCATCTCCGTCGGGAGCATAGACGGAGCGGTTCACGCGCTGGACAGCGCGACCGGTGAGGGGAGGTAGAGCGTCGGGAGTGACACCGAAGGTGTTCGGGGAGAGTGATACCCTGCTGGAGGTGAGACCGACGGGCATGAACTCACCCGGTGCCCGGTTCCGAGACCGGCACGAAACCCCCCGTCGCCGCCGTCGAGGGACGCTGATGGTTCGGACCGGGTTCGGTGCGGAGCGGCCCTACGACGACGACCGGGTCGCGGCGCGGTCGGTCCTCCGGGGCGAGCACATGGAGATTCCCCTGGGGTACGCCGTGGCTGATCCGTCCATTTCCGTTCACGCCCCCGACAGCAATATCACTGTCGCCGTCCAGCTGCGGACCGCTCTCACCGACACAGGACGCGGGGAACACACGCTCGAACCGGGGGCGTGGCGGTGGTCGAGGCGAGGATGGACCGTAGAGTGCGCACCATCGCCGGCGAGATAGATGCGCTGCAGGTGGCGACATCTCCGCCGACTGACGGAGGGGAGGACCCCGCCAAGGAGGACCTCCGCGAGAACACGTTCGACCCGCGAAGCTAACCGGCGCCGCGAGCCTGCCCGCCCGAAGAGACCGGGGGTTCCCGTGGTGGACGAGCCCATAACAGACGGCCCGGAATCGTGACGGCGGCGATCGTCTCCCGGTGGAGCCGCCGGCACGTCCTCGTTAGCGTGCTCTCGCTCATAGCCTGGCAGGTCGGAACCGTCACCGGGATCCAGCAGCCGACCGAGGTACGCCTGGCGGTGTTTGGCTTCATCCTCCACATGGTGTTCGGGAAGGCGTATTCGCTCGTGCCGGCGTACTTCGACCGGGAACTCGCGTTCCCGCGCGCGCCGGCTGTCCAGTTCCCGCTCACCGTCGCCGGCGCAGCCGGGCTCGTCGGTGCCGCGCTCCAGGTCGGGCCGACGTGGCTCGGGACGGTCGGGGCGGTCCTCTGGACGCTCGGGGTCTGTGTGTTCCTTGGAGCGCTGTTCTGGAGCGTTCGCGGGAACCTCACCGGACACGAGACCGCAACGGGCGAGCCGAACGCAGGCAGGCGGTCGATGGACCGCCTGGCGAACGGCTTCGTGCCGGTCGCGCTCCTGTACCTGGCCGTTGGAACGTACGGGACACTCGCGGCCGCCACCGGACTCCCGCTGCTGCTTGATGGCTACCCTCCCCGGGTGACACACCTGCTCGCGGCGGGCACCGCAGGACTGCTGGTCTTCGCGCTTGGATTCCGACTCTTTCCCCGGTTCACGGTCGTCACACCGCCACGCTCGCTCGTCGCGGTGGTCCTGTCCGCCGGCGCCCTGGGCCCGGCAGTGCTCGCCACCCACCTGGGAGACCCCCCGTGGCTACAGGTCGGAGCGCTCGTCGAAGCCGTCGCAGTAGTCGGGTTCGCGGCCGGAACGGCAATCCTGTTCGGTCAGTCGGACCGCCGGCGGGTGGGGTTCTACGCCGTCCTCGCCGGCGCGGCGAGCGGCGTCGCTGCGGTCGTCCTCGGGCTGTCGTTCGCGTTCGGTCCGGCCACCCCGACGCTGGTCCGGGCGCACCTCCGGCTGAACCTTCTTGGCTTTCTCGGACTCACGATCATCGGAACCGCGTACCAGTTCTATCCGCCGACCGTCGGAACGCTGCAGGGGGCGTCGGACCGGACCGCCCTCGCTTCTATCCTGTGTGTCGGCGGCGGCCTCCTCTGTCAGGTTGTGGGGCTCGTCGGCCATCGCCCCCGTGTGGCGACGTTCGGGGAGTTCTTAGCGCTCGCTGGGGTGGTCCTCTATGGGTACTTGCTCGTCGCCGCGTTCAGGGCCCGCTAAGCGAACCGGCGACCGTGGTCGGCTCGCCTCAGACCAGCCCGGCCCGCTCAAGGACGGCCGGCATCAGCACTCCCTGAACGACGATGCTGAGGATGTGACGCCAAACGCTCTCACCTGCAGCACCTCGGCGAGCGGGAGCGACCCGGGGAAGTTATTGAACTATCGCGCCGATAGCTGGCCGAATCGGGAGACGACTCGTCCATATCGCTGTCGCGGGGCCGTTGCACGGCCCCGCCAGCATCATTTACCAGCGTGACGGCATCCGATCATGCTCGCGGGGGTGACGGTGGATCTGCTGGTACTGTTCGCGGTCACCGTGTTGCTCGCCGGAGTGCTCAACGGGGTCGCGGGCTTCGGCTTCGCTCTCATCGGGACGATGGTCCTTGCGACGCTGCTGGACAGCCCGGCGACGGCTGTCGTGTTCATGATCATCCCCATACTGTCGGTCAACCTCTCGCTCGTCCGGGACCTATCGGGAGAAGAGCTGCGCACCTGTGGCCGGCGGTTCGGCCCGCTCGTCGTCGCGGCGCTGGTGGGCACCGTCGTCGGGATGGCCGTCCTCGACCGTCTTCCGGAAGGACCGCTCCGGATCGCCCTCGGCGTGCTCTCGCTGGCGTTCGTTGCGACCGCGCAATCGGTCGTCCCAATCCCGGGCCGGAGCCGGGCCGAGGACCGCTGTTTCGTCGAGAGTCGACCGGCGATGGTCGGGGTGGGCGCTGTGTCCGGGCTGTTGTTCGGCGGGACGAACGTCGGCGTTCAGCTGATCGCCTACCTCCGCAGCTGTGACCTGACGCACGGAACCTTCGTCGGCGTGGTGGCCATGGTGTTTCTCGGCCTCAACGCGATCCGGGTCGGCGCTGCCGGCGTGCTCGGGCTGTATCCGGACCTGTCGGTTGCGCTCGCGTCGGTCGGCGCGACGGTACCGGCGGTCGCCGGCGTGGCGGTCGGGAAACGGCTCCGAAGCCGGGTGAGCGAGCGGTGGCGCCGACGCGTTGTGCTCGGCCTGCTCACGGTCGTCGGTGTCAGACTCGTCCTCGGCGGACTCTGACACATAGCGCGCGGACGCCCACCGATTGAGCGGTGGATGTGAGCAGGCCCCGCCAGTCGCTTGATTTGCGGTGCCGACGGCCGCCGCGGATGGCGCCCGCGCGGTCGCTCCGAGGTCGTGGGAACGACCACACGGTACAGGCGGCTCCGGTATCTCGGAACGAGCCGATGCCAGGACAACGCCGGTTTTCGGATCGGACCGACGCAGGACAGCAGCTCGGGGAGCGGCTCCGTGAGCGAGGAATCGACGCCGACGTCGTACTCGCCATCCCGCGGGGCGGTCTGCCGCCCGGGCGGGCCGTCGCCGACGTGCTCGAGGCGCCGCTGGATATCATCGTCGCGTCGAAGATCGGCGCGCCGGGCAATCCGGAGTACGCCATCGGCGCCGTCGCCAGCGACGGGAGCGTCTGGCGCAACGAGGAGGCGATCAGCCGGACGGGCGCCAGCGAGGAGTACTTCCAGCGCGAGCGCGAGACGGAGGCCGAGGCCGCGCGTCGAAAGGCCGAGCGATACCGGCGCGACCGCTCCGAACCGGATCTGACCGGAAAGACCGTCGCCGTCGTCGACGACGGCGTGGCAACCGGCTCGACCGCCAGAGCGTGCCTGGAGACCCTCCGGGAGAGCGGCGCCGACCGGATCGTGCTGGCAGTGCCAGTCGGCCCCCCCGACACCGTCGAGGCGCTCCGGGAGCTGGCCGACGAGGTGGTCTGTCTCGAGACCCCGCGCGGGTTCAGAGGCGTGGGACAGTTCTACGAGCGGTTTGATCAGGTCTCCGACGAGGAGGCGATGTCGTATCTCGACCGGCTGGACTGACCGCCCGGCCCGTTCGAGCAGCATCACATCGTTCGGTGAAACGTCAGGGAGTTCTCGGCTTCATCCCACGGCTCAAGCCGTGGGGTTTCGCCTCGCACTTTGTATAAACGACACTCCGATGCTCATCAGCTGGTAGCGATGGAGCGGGTATTTGTGAATCGATGATAGCTCCCCACGTGAGCCATGCCAGTCAAAACACTCGCGGCCGACATCGTTACGGCCAGCAGGGACACACCGGTCAGGGAGCTCGCCCGGACGATGCTGGAGGAGGAGCTCGGCGACCTGGTGATCGCCGAGGGCGACCGGCCGGTCGGCATCGTCACCGACCGCGACGTCGCTCTGACTGTTGCCCGACACGGCGACCTCTCCGAGCTGACCGCCGAGGAGGTCATGACGCCGGACCCGGTAACGATCCACGAGGACGCCACCGCGGTCGACCTCCCCGCGACGATGGCCGAGGGCGGCGTCCGGCGGATCCCGGTTGTCGACGACGACGGGCGTCTCACTGGGATCGCCACGCTCGACGACGTCGTCGCGACCGCCGGCGAGATGCTCGACGACGTCGCGACGGTCATCGAGCGACAGTCCCGCGAATACGAACCCGACGACTGATCCCGGTGGCTCTCCCGCCGGGGTGTCGCTACGTCCCGCCGCGTTTCACTCTCGTGCGTTCACGGCCAGGACCGGCATCTCGGCGTGTCTGATGACCCGTTCGGTCGTGCTGCCCAAGAGATACCGGCTGACGCCTGTCCGACCTGCCGTCCCCATGGCGACGAGATCGATGCCCTCCTCCTCGGCGTAGACCAGCAGGTCCCGCGCCGGGAACCCGTCGCGGACGTGGGTGACGGCCTCGAGTCCCCGCTCGCGGGCTCGGGTGGCGACCTGCTCGGTCGCATCCTCCCCAACGGTTTCGAGCTGTTCGAGCACGTCCCTTGGGGCGGTGTACTCCGGACTGACGGCCAGGCTACCGACGTCAACGACGTGGACGGCGTGGACCCGGGCGCCAGTGGCCTCCGCGATCGCCAGGCCGGGGCCGACCGCCTCGGCCGCCGGCTCGCTCCCGTCGGTGGGAAGGAGAATTTCCTCGTAATCGCCGTCGACCCGGCTGTGCTCGGTCGCCCGGGCCGTGAGCACCGGCACCTCGGCGCGGCGGACGACCCGCTCGGTCACGCTCCCCGTGACGTAGCGCTCCAGTCCCGTCCGGCCGTGGGTGCCCATCATGATTAGCCCGGCGTTGTGCTCGTCGGCGTACTCAAGGATCGTCGCCGACGGCTCCCCCCTGACCTGCGCCGTCGTCACCCTGTCGGTGTCGTCGACGGCGGCCTTGACGGCCTCGATAGCGTCCTGGCCTTGATCCTCCAGACGGGCCACGAACTCCTCCTCGAGACCGACGTCGAACACCCCGGCGGCGCTCTGGATGTCGACAACGCTGAGCACGTGGATCGTCGCGTCGAACCGTTCGGCGAGATAGCGCCCGTGTTCGGCGGCCCGGACGGAGTGCTCGCTGCCGTCGGTCGGGACGAGGATGGTGTCGTACATGCTTCCTCGGGGAATGAGCTCGCAGCCTGATAAACGAGGACACCAGTCCGCAGGAGACAGGAATTGGCCCCGGGTGGAGGATCCGATCTCCGGCGCCCGGGAGGAGCACCGGGGCGACCCCGGCCGCGGCGGGCCATCCGGCGGACGCGTCACCGGCTCCTCGCGGCGCGCCTGGTCCGAGCCGTCCGCCCTCACATGGACACGCACACAAGCGTCGGGCGCGGACAGGCGACATGGAACACACCTGGCAGGCCGGGCTCCGGACCCAGCGCGAGGAGTGTCAGGATGTCGAACTCGACGTCGAGGGGACGTTCCCGGAGTGGCTTGAGGGGACGTTCCTCAGTAACGGTCCCGGGCAGTTCGATGTCGGCGACGACCCCCTCAAGCACTGGTTTGACGGGCTGGCAATGCTGCGGGCCGTCAGAATCAGCGATGGGACGGCACGCTACACCAACCGCTTCGTCCGGAGCGAGGACTTCGCCGTTGCCCGCGAGGACGGACGGATCCGGCGGGCGCTCCCTGGCACGCCCGCCGATAGCTCGGCGCTGGGACGGCTATACCAGAGCCTCTCCGGGAGGATCCAGGACAATCCCTCCATCGGCATCCTCCGCCTCGACGGGACGCTGTACGCCGTCACGGAGAGCCCGGTCGGCATCGAGATTGACCCGGAGACCCTGGAGACGACCGGCCGGCGTGATCTCACGACCGGGCTGGACAGCGACATCACGCTCGGCCACACCCATATTGAGGACGGGACTCAGTGGGGGCTGAGCGCCAGCTTCGGCGGGGAGTGCAGCTATACGCTGTTCCGTCGCCCGCCCGGAGGCCCGCCGGAGCAGGTCACCCGGCTCGTTTACGACGAACACCCGCCGTACGTGCACGCCTTCGGGCTGACCGAGCGATACGCTGTCGTTCCTGAGGCGCCGTTCGGGGTGGACTTCCGCCGGCTCTTGGTCGGCGCCCCCCGCGGGCAGACGTTCCTCGACGCGTTCAGCCGGCGGGACGCGCCGGCGCGGTTCCGCGTGCTGGACCGGACGACCGGCGAGTCCGTTGCCACCGTCCGGACCGACCCGTTCTTCGTGTACCACTTCGCGAACGCCTACGAGGACGACGGGACGGTCGTCGTCGACTGCGTGCGGTTCGAGGACGAGACGGCGATCACCGGCCTGGGGCTGGCGAACCTCTGGAGCGACGACCCCGACCTCGCGCGGGGTGACTTCGTCCGGTACCGCCTCCCGCTCGATGGCGGTCCCGCCGGGCGGGAGCTGCTGTGCCGCGGCCCGGTGGAGTTCCCGACGATTCACTACGACCGGTACAACGGCCGCCCCTACCGCTACGCGTACCTCGCGGCCACCGACTACGGGGCCCTCCCGACCGCGATCGCGAAGGTCGACACCGACGAGCGGACGACTCATAGGTGGTCTCGCCCCGGCCTCCACCCCGGCGAGGCGATCTTCGTCCCGGCACCGTCGCCAGCCGCCGAGGACGACGGGGTGTTGCTGTCGCTGGCGCTGGACGGGACAGCCGACCGGTCGGTGCTGTTGTGTCTCAACGCCGAGACGCTGACCGAGCGAGCCCGCGCCCCCCTGCCGCACCGCGTGCCGTACGGCTTCCACGGCCAGTTCTACGCGAAGACGGAGCCGACCCGGTCGATGGCCTGACCGGCCGCAGGCCAGGCACGCACGCTTATCACCGGGTGCCGCCGAACGATATCGTGTGGCGGGCGGCGTTGACGACCAGCTCGGCAAAGGACTCCACGCCCGCGGCTACGCGAGAGCCGAGGACGGGCTCATCTGGGAGACGTATCTCGGGGACGACCTCGTGGTGCAGTGCCCCGAGCCGGGGGACGAGCGGATGGTGTCCAGGGCCGTCTTCCTGCACACCCACGTCAGGGCGAGCGGCGCGCGGGTCCCGGCGGTCGTCGACTACAGCGAGGAGCCCCCCGCCTATCTGGCCGTCGAGAAAGTCGGCGAGACGGGATTGTCGGCGATCAGAGAGGGGGACAGACAGCGGGAGCTCGCGGCGGTCCGGAGCGCCGGGGAGGCGCTCGGCGGGATCCACGCCGCGGACGGGTTCGGGTACGGGGAAATCGAGGGCGAGCAGTACAGACAGGGCAGCCACCAGACCTGGCAAGCGTTCGCCGAAGACCTCGTCGAGGGCGCGCTCGAGTACACCGCGGGCGGCCGGTTCGAGGGCGTGATGCGGCGGGCCGCCAGCAGATTCGAGCCCGCGGCCATCCCCGAGACGCCGGCCTCCTCGGTCCTGCACAACGACTTCCACGACAGCAACGTCGTCCTCGACGGGGACGATAGAGCGTGGGTGATCGACCTCGACAACGCCCTCTACGGCGACAGCCGGTTCGACTACGTTAGGTCCTGCAGGAAGATCGCCGGGGACGACGAGGAAGCGAGAGCGGCCTTCAGGCAGGGCTACGACCGGGCCTACGGGTTCGAGCTGGACGAGGGGCTGCGGGACCAGTACGTGCTGCTGTCGATAGCGAAGGGGGCCGAGGACGGTGAGTGGGTCGGCCGGAACACCGGGACCGACACCGAGGTGTGGGCGGACGCCCTGCGCGACTGGTACCGGAGCCGGTTCGAGTGACTCGCCAGGACGTTTCTCCGGTCACTCGGGAGGTGAGAGATCAGGTAATCTGCCGGAACAGGGCCCACACCGGTCTCCCCATGGGGCGGCTCCGGTCCAGCCGGGCTCGGGCGCGAAGGTATATTCGTCTGCAGCGATGAGGGCTTGATATGTCCCCACATAGCACGGGCGGAAAAACGGCTCTGGACCGGCTCCGGCGGCGCTACGAGACGACGGACACGAAGTGTCCCGAGTGCGGCCACGTCGACGACGAGGCCAACTGGACGGCCCGGACCGATGGGCGGCAAATCGTCTACCGCTACACCTGCCCGAGTTGTCACGCCAGCCGCGAGCACACCTTCGATATCGGCCGGTAGAACACTGCGTGTAGCGCACCAGAAAGTGACGAGCGGACAAGGTATCGACCGCATCGTCGCAACGAAGAGCGTGAACCCGATATTATTGAGCCGCAGCGGTCGTAGCGGTCAGTTTCAATGGGATTCGACGCGTTCCGGATCCACCGGCTTCCAGTAATCAATCGGCGAGTGACCAGTGAGCCGAGGGCGGTAGTAAATATACACGATGATGAATGGAACGAGCGTCCCGACCGCCAGCCATCCACGCATTGAGTCGGGAAAATCCGACGCGTGCGAAATATTGCTCCCTGGATCGGGAGCGAACATCGATTCCTGTGGACCAGAAAGAAGGTGCTCAATGACCGGACCGATAATAAGATCGAAGAGCACGAGATACGCTCCGAACGCCAGAATCAGTTCCAAGAGCCGCTTTTGTCATTGCGAAAGAAGTCGATCTCCAGCCATACTCACGCCACAGGCCATGTCATGCTGTTTTAAATCGCCGTTCTCCTATCAATAGAGACCCATTTATAAGAAATGCAATTTTGATAAAAACTGTCTCGGCTCACGGAATAGACCACCTATCATCGTTCCAAACTGCACATTATGAAAGAGAGCGCGACAGCGAACCGGAACGGCTGTGCTGACACGTAGCGAGCGGAAGCCTACCCCT
>CAZLOO010000058.1:0-10897 GCA_964561055.1 uncultured Halobacteriales archaeon | reverse complement strand
TGTCCGGTGGAGGCGATAACGGTGTACGACGATGACGGCGAACAGCTGATACCCTGAGGGCTGTTAATCGTCGGCGGTCGCGGCGCCGGCGCTGGCGGTCGCCTGGTCGATGACGCTCCGGCTCCGCACCAGCAGGAAGCCGAATCCGACCTTCGCCAGCAGATCGAGCACCGCGTAAGCGGCAGTCTCCGGGCCAAGGCTGATCAGCCCTAGCCCCTCCGTGCCGATTATCCACACCACCGGGTACGCCGTCCACAACACGGCCGTCAGGTTTCGGAGCGTACTGAACAGCCGGGCCACCTCGCCGGGCTGGTGGGCGGCGTTGCGCGACAGCGTCCCCAGCAGGAAGTACAGCAGCGCTAGGAAGAACCCGCAGCTCACTCCCCACCAGACGATGCGGGTGCCGGCGGTCGACAACCCTAGAGCACCGCGATTGGTGAGCGCCGCCATCAGCCCGGTGACGATCATCGCTACGTCGAGGCCGACCAGTGTACCAATCGTCTGTCGGTTGGCTCCCGCCAGCAGCGCCAGGTCTAGCAACAGCAGCGGCGTCGTGAACAGCCAGTCGGCGTAGCGCGCCCACAGGATGGTGTGCTCTTGGGCCTGCTGGCCGAGCCAGGCGAACTCCACCGTTGTCGCGCCGAAGCCCAACGCCATCGACAGATAGGAGACGAACGCTATCGCCGGCACGAACGTCGTAATAATATAGTACTCCTGCTTGCGGGGGTCGGTTTCCCCGCGGCCGGCGCTGATGAAGTACAGCATGCCGAGGAACATCCCCACCGTGCCGACCAGCAGCGCGGTCTGGGTTATCCCCTCGGGCTGGAACTGCTGTAGTGTGATTGCCGTGCTATGTGCCATACCCGCGAATATCTGACGGCGGATAGAGACTTATAATTTGTCCATCCCTTGCCGACCCGACCGGCTCCTTTCGGGCGGTTGTTGCCCCAGCCGACCGCGATTGTGGTGGCTTTTTGTCGCCGTCATGCCTACCGTTCCGGTATGTATCCAGGAGGTGGCGTGCGATGACGCTCACCTATCCGGAGTTCCACCTTCTCTTCGTGCTGCCGCCGCTCGTGCTGCTGGCGGCTGTTGGTCGCCGTACCCGCGCCCAGTGGGCCGGTATCGGCTTGCTCGCGCTGCTGGCCTTCGTGTACACTACCCCCTGGGACAACTACCTCATTTACCGTGGGGTGTGGTTCTACGGCGAGGGGACGCTCATCGCCCGGGTCGGCTACACCCCCATCGGTGAGTACGCCTTCTTCGCGCTCCAGCCGGTCCTGACAGGGCTATGGTACTACCGGATCGCCCCGGAGATAGGGCCCGACGAGCCGCCGGCGCCGTTCCGCGCCCGGGCGGCGGGCGCCGCTGCCTGGCTCGTTCTCGCGCTGACCGGCGGGCTGCTACTCACCACCGACGCGGGCTACTATCTCGGGGCAATACTGCTGTGGGCCGGCCCCATCGCCGCGCTCCAGTGGGGCTTCGGTGGCCCGGTGCTGTACCACTACCGCCGCCTCCTCGCGGTCGGGGTAGGCGTTCCGACGCTGTATCTCTGTTTCGCTGACGCTATCGCCATCGGTAATGGCGTCTGGACCATCTCAACGGCGCTGTCGACGGGGATCACAGTGCTCGGGCTCCCAATCGAGGAGGCGGTGTTCTTCCTTGTGACGAACGTGCTCGTGGTCAACGGCTTGGTGTTGCTGGACTGGGTGCTCGCCCGTGTCGCCGTTGGCGGCGTCGCCCACGGCGTCAAGGGGCTGATCCCCGACGAACGGCTGGTCGCCCGGGTGAGAGCCAGATGGGGGTGACCGTGCCGAGCGCGCCGGCGCGTGCCACCCTCCGTCGGGCCGTCCTCCGGCCGGGCTGGGTCGTCTGTGGCCTGCTGGCCGTGCCGGCACTGGCGGGGTTGTCCGTCCCGGCGCCGCTGCGCTACCTCCCGTTCGTGGTGAGCCTGGTCGTGCTGGGCCTCCCCCACGGCGCGGTGGACCACCTCGCCGAACTCCGCGCTCGCGGCGGTGAGGTGGAGGGCCTTCGCGCTTGGCTGACCGACCCCGCGGCCGACGCCTTGCGCCGGGTGAGCCTGCTGTACGCCGTTCTCGGGGGGGTATACCTCGCGGCCTGGCTCGTCGCACCAGTCGCCTCGTTCGTCTTTTTCATCCTGCTGACGTGGTTCCACTGGGGCCAGGGCGACCTGTACGTGCTCAGTGAGTTCGTCGAGGAGAGCCATCTCCGGGACCGTCTCCAGCGCGCGCTGGCAGTCATCGTCCGGGGCGGGCTCCCGATGCTGGTGCCGCTGGTGGCCGGGCCGGCGGAGTACCGCGAGGTGGCAACCCGCACTGTCGGGCTGTTCGATCCCGGCGCGGCCGCCGCGCTTGACCCGCTCTTCCGCCCGACCGTGCGGCTCGCGCTCGGGGGTATCTTCGGCGCGGTGACGCTCCTCGCGGTCGGGGTGGGCTTGCTGCGGGCCTGCAAGACGGGAACGATGGAGTCCTGGCGCATCGACGCTGTCGAGACGGCCGTGCTGTGGGGATATTTCCTCGTCGTGGACCCGATACTCGCGGTGGGGGTGTACTTCACCGTCTGGCACTCCCTGCGCCATGTCGCCCGGCTGGTGTCGCTGGACCGCCCGGCAGAGCGGGCGCTGGCGACGGGCGACCTGCTGGCTCCGGCCGCGCGCTTCGCCCGCGACGCCGCCCCTCTGACGGCCATCTCGCTCGTTATCCTCGTGGGGTTATACGTCGCGCTTCCCACCGACGGCGGCCCCGGGAGCCTGCTCGCGGTGTACCTGGTCCTACTGGCGGTGCTGACCCTCCCACACGTCGTCGTGGTCTCGCGAATGGACCGCGCACAGGGCGTCTGGTAGCCGCTCCGCCGGAATTATGGTCCACCCAGTACCGTCAGCACCTATGAAGGAAACCATCAGTACCGACGACGCACCCGCCGCAGTCGGCGCTTACAGCCAGGCGACCGCCACCGACGACCTCGTGTTCACGGCCGGTCAGATAGCGCTTACCCCCGACGGGGAGATGCTCGCCGACGCCTCCATCGCCGAGCAGACCGAGCGCGCACTGGAGAACGTGCAGGCGGTGCTGGAGGCCGCCGGCGCGTCGATGGAGAGCGCGCTGAAACTGACGGTATTCCTCGATGACATCGACGATTTCGAGGAAATGAACGAGGTGTACGGGAGTTTCTTCGAGAACGCCCCGCCGGCCCGTTCGGCGATCGAAGTCGGCTCGCTGCCGAAGGGCGCGGGCGTGGAGATTGAGGCTGTCGCCGTCCGCGAGTAGGTGGATCACCGGACCCGCGGCGCGCTGCTGTGGGGCCTGGTCGGCGCGCTCACCTTTCTCGTGCTCGCCCAAGGGTACGGTCTCCTGACCGAGGGCCGCATTACGCTGCCCGTGATGGCGAGCGTGGCGCTTATCGTCGGTGCCGTCGCCACCATGGCCACATACGCCCTCGCGGGAGCGAAAGGGATTAACGGCGGCTCCCGGTAATTCTACCCGAGCCGGGATGGCCGAGTGGTAAGGCGCACGCCTGGAAAGCGTGTTCCCTCTGGGATCCGGGGTTCAAATCCCCGTCCCGGCGACTTCCAATCCCTTTACACAACCGCTAATAAGCGCTGCTGCCGCCGTTCCGAATCAGGGTGGTCCGGCGTGACCGACGCCGCACCCGACGCGGCGACGCCGATCTTCGCGCTGCCGCCCGTCCCGCTCACCGACGAGTTCCTTCTGGAACTGGCTGCCGAGGACGATGTCGAGCAGTTGTGGGTCCCGACGGCCCGCCCGGCGGCAATCACCACCTGCGCGGGCGTCCACCAGGGGACGATTCTGAAGTTCTGGGTCGAGCGCGCCGCGGACTACACGCTGCTTGAGTACCGGACCGGCGAGGCAGGGCTGCGCTGGTACCGGTCCAAGCGGACCACGAAAGACGAGGACATCGGCCCAGTCCTCGCCGAGCATCTCGCGGGCGAGGCCTGGACGCCGCTGGCCATCCACTCGGGAGGGGTCGAGCGATGACTCGGCGTCACCGCGGCTCTCGGGGGCGCCGTGACGCCGTCGGTTCGAGTGGAGAGCGATTCGGGAGTGAACTCGGCCGGGACTACGGACACTGCCTGAGCTGTGGCCGTCCCACGCGCGCACCGATATGGTGGTGGTTCCAGTGCCGCCACTGCTACCGGATTACTCAGGTCGTCCTAGCCACCGACGGTGGGGAACGGACGAGTACCGACGGGACCGACGCCGACACTCTCGACGGTGAGGCGACCGACGGCGGCGACGCGCGGAACGCGGCGGCGTTCATGGGCGGCACCGACGAGGTCGAGGCCGTTCCCCAGCAAGAGGACTACGAGCCACAGCGGTTCGAGCCCTCCGCGGGCGGGTTCGGCCGGCCGACCGCGACGCTGCCGATCGACCAGCTCGAGGCGATCGACCCAGGATACAAGTGATCGAACTCCGTCGCGCCGCACTGGCCTGCGATGTTCCGAAGGGTCCCTCCTGAATCCGCCGGTGCATCAGGACCGAATCCACAGGGGCATCCTCAGTATCACACAGCCGCAGAAACGGCGTTCCCCGGCGGTCATCGACGAATCGCTGAATTGCCGAGCATGAGCCATCGCCGATAGCCTTTTGAATTCTTGCTACGAATATGTAGCAAAACGATGCCTCATCAGCCAACCGTCCCTGACGAAATCGAATTCGATACGTTCCCCCGACGGCTTCCAGACCAGAGCGCGGTTCTTATCGGACGCGTTACTGGCGATAGCGAGTTCACCGGGCTAGCAGCCTACTACATTCACGGCCGAGGAGACATCCTGATCGGCCGCTACAAGAATCGGGAATTCATACCGGAGTACACGGTCGAGTGTGAGAGCCGGTTGATGTCCGCCTGTGTCCGAGCATTCAGTACTGCCGACGTCGAGACTGAACTCTCGACAGTGGGGAAAGCGCTCCTCCAGGCGTGGCATTTCGGCGATCTGACGCCGCTGAGTCACAAACAAGCCCACGTATACGCGCTTCGGGAGAAGGCCGGATTTAGCCGCGACGAAACGGCTGCCATCCTCGACATCTCTCCGAGCACCGTCGATACGCATTTCCACCGGGCGAACGAGAAACTCACCGCTGCAGAGAACTTGATCCAGTTCGTCCGTGTCGATGCCGACGAACTCGCTGAGGTACATCCAGAGTTCTTCGATGAGGCAGGCGTCACCGACGAGGCGAGCCCCTCGGATGACATCACACCTCTTTCGTAAGATGCGAGGAGACGCTGAATGAGTCGCTTTCCGTAGCCAATACTCGCTGATCGGATGGATGACCGTATTCAGGAACTCGATGACGGCTTCGTTCGCCTCGGAGACGAAGACACGCCATTCACGCTTCGAGAGGGTGGCGAGCCACTAAAGCGAGCTCAACAGCTCCATAGCGAACGTGACGAGTCCGAACGAGAACGAGATGAAGAGTCGAACGAGCCAGTCACCAGAGCCCTGCCGGAATGGCGGGTGAACAGACCGAGCTCGATTTCCCGTTCGTCGATACGATTCCGATTGATGAACAGCGTCGTCGTGCAAACCGGGTCGCTGAGCTGGCTACTGAGGAAGAGATCGTTGACAGAATCGACCGGGATGTCGCGTTTGCGGACGAGACTGTTCGCGGGAAGTACTGGCGTGGGATCGACCTAATCGAAATCGGGACGGACCCAGACGATTTTCCGGGGTTTCGGACGGGAGTAGTGGTTGCACATGAAGTGGGGCATGCATTCTATGCTGCATGGAGTCCGGACAGTGGGATCGAAGACACCCCTCGACTCTTCCAGACAGCGGAGACAAGGAAGCAGGCTCGGAGGCTCTCGGAGTGACTCCACGGGCCGATGATCGAACCGGATGGGCCGTTCGTCGACTACCGGAAGGGCAGTGACGAGGAACTTGCTGCTGCCGTGTTCGCGTCTCGAATCATCGAACCGATGGCTGCCCAACGGATTGCGTCAGATGCAGTCCGGCGGTTGGAAGACGCCTTTGGCGATCTGTCGGACGATCTGTTCTAACGGTCGGCGGAAGTCACTGCATGAACTCCAGGAGGGCGTCATTCTCGTCGAAGACGGCGACGACCCCGTTCGTGTCGACGAACAACGATTGGGGAACGCTCACGCCTCCTCCCCGTAGAGGAGTTCGTCGACTCGGCCGGAGAGGTTCTCAGTCCCCGGGAGGTGTGGTGGGCTCCTCGTCCCTGCTGGTGAGAGCACGCTGGAACAGAGGGCGGTTGCTTCCCATGAGCCGAGCCACACAGCACGCTCCCGTCGTACGCGACTTGTATATGTTTTGAATCAAAAAATCCAACCTGCGAGGAGGTTTTATTTTGTCATCTCCGGGGCCGTATCGAGGCCTAAGCGATGGACGAGAGTCAGTTTGCCCTACGGTTCACGACCGATGATGTCGGTACCGTTCCTGTTCGAAACGAGACGAACGACACCCGGACACCAGATGAATCCCGCAGCTCCCTGGCCGAGCTGACCAGTCTCGATCCCCGAGCCAGCAGCCGGGTGCGGGCGATGGGAGGGCGCATCCTCGGGTACGTTGCGCTGTTCGCCGGTGGCCTGCCGGCCCTGTTCGCCGGGCCGGCTGCCGCCCAGAGCAGCGTCGGCTCGGAACTCTGCGGGACGCCCATCGCCGATTTCATCAACAACACGGTGCCGTTGGTCGTGGCGTTGGCGATGATCGCGGGGCTGGTGTTCGCGTTCCTGATGCACGCCCGCTCCGGCGTCGCCCCGGGCACTGAGCAGGCCCGCTTCTATCGGGACTGGCGCAATCGGGCCGGCTACACCGCCGTGACAGTCCCGTTGCTGGCGTTTCTGCTGCAGCTGCTGATCGGCTTCACCGGCACTGGGATCGCCGACTGCGTTGATCTGGTCCCGTTCTTCTGAGCTCGATGCCCTCCAAACACGCATATTCAGGACGGGACCGCGAGCGGCGCAAGAGAGTACCACCACGCTCGCGTCGGGTACTCCGTCGCGGCTGGCGGCTGCTGGCGGTGCTCGCGACCGCGACCGCCATCGGCGTCTCGCCAGCTACGGCAACCCCCACGAACACCACCGCCAACGCCTCGACAGCGGGCGTTCCGGCGCCCGATCACGGCGTCCCGCCGGCGACCTTTCGGAAACTCTGGTCCGGCGATGTCGACGGCCAGGCCACCGACGGACGCAATCGGACATCTCTGCTGACGCTGGTCGATTACCCGTTCCGGCGGCCCCCGGCGGCTGTCGGGCAGTGGACGCGCGGCGATCACCGTGAGTTCCCCACCAGCGGCCCCGCACGGTCGGTCATCCCGCCGGCCGCCGACACCAGCGACCGACGGTGGCTTCGGTGAGATCGTACTGAATCGTATCGCGGTCCGTCTCGATTGTCCCGCTGACCGTGCGCGTGCCGGCCATGTTCATTTCGATGGCCTCCGCATTGACCGTCAGACCGGCTGCTCGGAGCCCGTTATGAACTCGAGAGGAGGTCACGTAGACGTCGCCATCGACGACCGCCCCGGTGAGTTTCAGCGTGCCTTGGCAGGTGAGGTTTCTGAATACGACCGCGGCCCCCGGTACCTCCTGGTCTGCCACTGTTACCCGATTCCATCGCTTATTGACGTCGGTATCGTCGAAGAAGTTCTCCGAGAGGACGACCGGTGATCGGAACTCCGTCCCCCGGAACGTCCCGTTGCGGTGGAGGCGGGTACTTGAGAAGAGTCTCCCATACTTGAACACGGCCTCGGTGAACTTCGCCACGGCGTAGAACTCCGCGGCCATGAAATCCGCTGCGGCGTGGAACTCGACCCGGGGGGCAAAGATCCCGTGATCGAACTCGGCCCCGCGGAAGTTGGCTACACCGTCGAACTCGGCGTCGTCGAACCGCGCCCACGAGTCGAACTCGGCGTGATGAAAGTCCGCCATCTCCTCAAAAGTCGCCTCACGGAACTGCGCCCGCCCCTCGAAGGTCGTCTCGACGCAGTCCACCCGATCTTGGAACACCGTCCCGCTGAATTCGATTTCTTGGCCGACTGTGGCGCCGCTCAGCGACACCTGACCGGTGATGGTCGCTTTGCGAAGGTCCAGCGGCGCGTTCACCGGTGCGTCGAGGTCTTGGTAGTCAACGCGGAGGCCGCCGAGAGTCGCCCCGATGAGCTGCGTCCGTTCCCCGGGCGTTACCGCGCCCGACTCATATGTCCGCTCGAGATACGTCACGAGCGGCTCCGGGAGCGATGTTCCCCCGACCCCGGCGCACTCCCGCCCCCGCACCAACCGCAGTACCGTCTCCGTCCGGTGGGCCGGCTCGACGGCCGAGGCGTTCTGGTCGGGCGGCGGGTGGAACGGACAGCGCTTCTCCGGGTGGTCGCTGCTACCGAGCGCGTAGTGTGGACACTGCCACTCACCATTGCTGGTCGCCAGTAGTGGCTCCTCCTCAGGCTCGAAATAGTCACTCTCGATGGAGGTAGTGTACTGACAGCGCTCGGTCGGCGGCGCGGGCATACAATGCCTGATTGCATGGCGCCGACATATTTCCTACCGACGAGTCGCTACCGTATCCGTGCGCCTCGGTTCATCACGGACGGTGGCCATCTCTCAAGGAGACCACACATACTACCGGTGCCAGCGTATCTGGCTGTCACGCATGTCCTCTGTAGCACGGCGACGGCACCGACCAGCCAGCCGGTCGAAATTACGTTGATACGTCGACGTTCAGCACCCAGTGCCCAATCGTCTACTGCTGGATGATCGGCGCGTCAGAATTCATGACGAGCGCGAGTACAACGCAATTCTCGCTGGTGGCGTTCGTGGCTAACGACAATCAGGCGGCCGACGAGTGACGCCGTTGCCTGCTCGGCATAGTGAGTACTCGGGTACCGCGACGGTAGCCTTGCTGAAGCCTTCGATTGGTGATGGGGTTCAGCAGCCGTGCTGGATACAACGCGCGTATCGGCCGGAGGGGCTCATCCGGGCGATGACTCTCAGCCACGAACGCTGTCGGTGAGCCAGCACCCCTGGAGGGGCCCTTCGTCCCACACTGAGAGCCCGAATCGGTACGTGGCCGTCCGGCCACTGGGGCCGGTGAGGGTCACCCGCTGTTCGGCTCGGTCGCCGGTCCGTTCAAGTGGATCGGTCGTCGCCTCGACATGATCGATCATCGGCGCGTACCGCGGTCCTTCGACCATCTCGATGAACCGGTCGAGGGGGCCGGTGGCGCGACGGTTGGCCGGCGAGGCGAAATTATACGCGGTCTTGATACCAGCGTTCTGTACCGGGGTGTCGTTGTCGGCAAGCGCCTCGAGCTGTATTTGCACGACCCGTTCGGGCCCGTACGAGGGATCGGGGGCTGGCAAATCGGAAACAGGGTAGTCTGAGTGTGACATGGCGTCCGAGGAACCCATGATTTGGGTAGTGCCCGGAGGCGCTTCAATCACTCGTCCGATATCAGGGCTGTACTGCATCCGCCCTCTCTATTCAGCACTCGATTCATGTTTGAATACAGATAGGTTTCAGTGGCTGTGTTGAATACATGGCGCGAATGCATCAACTCAGGCAGACTACCCATCAGCATACCTTAGGCTGGTGAGAGCTGGCCGGCCGGCCTGTTAGGTCTTCTTCGCTTCGGCGATCCGAAGCGGTCCCTCTTCTGGCGCCCGGATCTCGACCAGTTCCCAACCTGCTTGGTTCATCTGCGCCGCCAGGTCCTCTTTGGTGCTGACGCCCCCTCCCAGCACGACCAACTGATGAATGTCTCCGAGAGCCAGCTCCTCGGCTGGCTCCGACTCCGAGACGAGATACTCGACCACGAACACCCGTGCGCCGGGCGGGGCTGCGTCGTGCAGCGTCGAGAGAATCTCCACGCATTCGTCGTCGGTCCAGTTGTCGAGCACGTGCTTCATGACGTAGGCGTCCGCAGCCGGAACACTCTCGAACATATCACCGCCCGCGTAGGTACACCGGTCTTCGACCCCCAGCTCCGAAGCGTGTTGCCGATTTTCTTCGGCGACGACCTCCGGGAGGTCGAACACCGTCCCTTCGAGATGCGGGTTGGCCGCAAGGAGGTGGCACAGCAGGTGGCCGTACCCACCTCCGATGTCGCAGACATGCGTTATCCCCGAAAAGTCGTACGAGTCAAGCGCCTCCAACACCGCGTCAGTCTCGTTCGCCATCACGCGGTCCATCGTGTCGTTGTAGATCTCGGCGAACTCGGGATTCTGCGCGATGTACTCGTAGAACGGCACGCCGAACTCGGAGTCGAACCCATCGATGCCGCCCTCCCGTACGATGGCGGGCAACTGCGTGAATGCGGCCACGACTTCAGGGCTCTGGTAAAACAAGGCGGGGGCAGCGAGTGACTCGGGATGGTCTGTCTGGAAGACCGCTCCCAATGGCGTAATTGAGAAGGTATGACTGGACTCTTCAGTTACTACCCCAATCGAGGCGAGTGCCCGCAGAAGGCGGTAGGTGTGGTCGGCGTCCAAGTCGAGTTGGTCTGCGATCTCGCTTGCCTGCGTGCCGGCTTGGTCGATGACGTCGAATAGTCCGAGTTCCACGCCAGCACGGAGGATCTGGCCGTGACGAAGGCCAGATAAGCTTATGAGCTCCCGGGCTTCCTCGATGAGTTCGTCGACATCGTCAGAGTCAACCGTGGTATCGGATGTTTCGTCGGCCATGTGTGTTATTCACCCACAATCCGGCTTCAATACCCGTTTTCATGTGGCGTGTCGCTGTCACCGTACCGCAGAGAGCGGGGGCCTACAGCCACGAAATTATCGAGCGTGATCGGCAGCCGCTCGCCCCCGTTTCGTGTTCCCCGACAGGCTGGTGAGAGATGCACCCCCTGTATTCAGCACGCGATTTCTAACAGGATTTAGGTAGGTCTCGACGGGCGTGCTGC
>CAZLOO010000057.1:0-10936 GCA_964561055.1 uncultured Halobacteriales archaeon | reverse complement strand
CTGCTGGAGCATGTTGTCAGCGATGCGGTCGTTGACGACGACGGCATCCTCGGGAGCCTGGCCGTCGCGCTCCTCCCAGAGGGTATCCTCAGTGATGACCTCATCGCCATACTCCTCGCGAGCGACCTCGTATCCCCAGTCCCGGAAGGCGCCCTCGGTAAACTTCATGATGTTGCCCTTGTGGACCAGTGTGACCGAGTCGCGGCCGTTCTCGAGAGCGTAGTCGATGGCCTGGCGGACGAGCCGTTTGGTGCCGAACTCCGTGATGGGCTTGACGCCGATACCAACCGGCCCCTCGTGGATGGTCTCGTCGAAGCCCATCTCCTCCTCAACGAACTCCCGTACCTGCTCAACCTCCTCCGTGCCGGCCTCCCACTCGATGCCGGCGTACACGTCCTCCGTGTTCTCCCGGAAATTGACCATGTCCATCTTCTCCGGCTCCTTCACCGGGGAGGGGACACCGTCAAGATGGAAGGTGGGCCGCATGTTGACGTACAGGTCCAGCTTCTTCCGGAGGGCGACGTTGAGCGATCGGAAGCCGGCGCCGACCGGCGTCGTCAGCGGGCCCTTGATTGAGACGCGATACTCGCGCATACTCTCGACGGTCTCTTCGGGCAGATGGACGCCCTCGCCGTAGCGCTCGCGGGCGGACTCCCCAGCGTACACTTGCAGCCAATTAAATTTCCGCCCTGTTACCTCGGCGGCGGCCTCGAGCACAGTCTGTGCCGCCGGACCGACGTCCGTGCCGATGCCGTCGCCGTACAGTATCGGGACGATAGGGTCCTCCGGGACGTCGAGTTCGTACGTCTCGGGATCCGCGAGCTCGACTTTCTGCCCCCCTTCGGGGGCCTCGATGTGCTCGTAGGTCATACCGGCTTGTTCCCCCCTCGGGCCTAAAGCTCTCCCATCCCCCGCCGCGTACGGGACTGGATGACACGGGCGGGGTTTAACAGGAGCGGGAGCGTAACGTGCGTATGCGCGTTATCAGCCTGCTCCCTTCGGCAACGGAGATACTGTACGCCCTCGGCGTCGAGCCGGTGGCGACTTCCCACGAGTGCGACTACCCGCCCGCCGCGCGGGAACTGCCGGCGGTCAATCGAAGCCGGGTCGACGCCTCCGCATCAAGCGCCGAAATCGACAGCCAGGTGCTTCAGGCAGAACGCGAGGGCGGCGTGTACGAAATCGACCTCGACGCCCTCGAGGCAGCGGACCCGGATCTCATCGTCACTCAGGGGTTGTGTGACGTCTGTGCCGTCGATCAGGTCGTCGTTGAGGACGCCATCGACCAGCTCGGGCTCGACGCGGAAATTCTCACCACCGACCCCCACAGCCTGGCGGACGTGTTTGGCGACATCGAGCGAATCGGCGCCGCCGTCGGCGAGGCTGACCGGGCGGCGGAGCTGGTCGGCGAACTCCGCGGCCGGGTCGAGGCGGTCCGTGAGGCCGCCGCGGACGTCGACCGACCCCGGGTGGCAGTGCTGGACTGGATGGACCCCGTGATGACCGCAGGCCACTGGGTGCCGGAGCTGATCGAGGTCGCCGGCGGGGAGTACGGCTTCGACGCCAACGCGAGCGTCCCCCGGGAGTGGGCGGAGATTCGCGACTACGATCCGGACGTGCTGATCGTCTCTCCTTGCGGGTTCGATCTAGAGCAGATCGCTGACAACGCCACTGACCTCATTGACCGGCCCGGCTGGGCGGAGCTGTCGGCGGTCGGAAACGAACAAGTGTACGCGCTAGACGGCCACCAGTTCGTTAACCGGCCCGGTCCGCGGCTGGTGGACACGCTGGAGCACTTCGCCGGCCTGCTCCATCCAGAGCGCTTTGAGCAACCGCCCCGGAACGCCGCCCGCCCGCTCGCACGGACCGTCGCATAATCGGCGGCGACCGGTAGTCTGTTTCTCCGGGGCAACCATCTCCTCCTGGATGACGGTACGGTTCAGTCGGACGACGTACGACGAGCTGGTCGCACACGGTCAGGGGGAGGCGCCACGGGAGGTGTGTGGCGTACTCGGGGGGGGCGAACGGGACCGACCGGACGGTCCAGGAAGTACGCCCCGTTGAGAACGTCGCTGAGCGGCCCCGAACCCGGTACGAACTGAACGACTTGGAGCAGTTCGAAGCGATGTCGGCCATCGAGCACGATGGCCGTGAGGTGGTAGGGTTCTACCACTCCCACCCTCACGGGCCGCCGTGCCCGAGCGGGACTGACCGCTCGGAGGCCTACTGGCAGGGATACGACTACGTAATCGTCGCACTCGGGAATGAACCGTTCGTCGGCGCCTGGCGGCTCACTGGCCAGGGGCTTGAGCCCCAGCGGGTGACTCTTGAGGGGATCGAGTAGCTCACTCCACCGTACAGCCGCCGGCGTAGTCTACGTCTGCTACCGACTCGAGAACCGTGCTATCGCCACAGGCCGGGCAGTTCGGGTTCGGGCGGTAGGGCACTGTCTCAAAGCTCGCTCCGGCGGCGTCGTATACCACGAGCCGCCCCTCCAGCGGGTCGCCGTGGCCGACGAGCAGTTTCACCGCCTCCGTCGCCTGGATGGTGCCGACGGTGCCCACCACCGCACCGAGCACGCCCGCAGTGGCACAGTCCGGTACGGTTCCTTCGGGCGGTGCCTCCGGGAACAGGCAGCGGTAGCACGGCTGTCCGCCGGCAGTGACGGTGGTGGCCTGTCCCTCGAACCGGAGCACGGCGCCGTGGACGAACGGCACGTTCGCTAATGTGCACGCGTCGTTCACCAGGTAGCGCGTAGGGAAATTGTCCGAGCCGTCCACCACGAGGTCGTAGTCGGCGACCAGCTTCTCGGCGTTGTCAGTTGACAGGCGGGTCTCGTGGGTCTCTACCTCGACGTCAGGATTCAGTGCCTCGACGAATTCGCGGGCGGACTCCACCTTCGGCCGCCCGACGTCGCTGTCCCCGTGGACAGTCTGTCGCTGGAGGTTCGACCGTTCGACGGTATCGTCGTCGACGATGCCGAGGGTGCCAACTCCGGCGCCCGCGAGGTACTGGATCGCCGGCGAGCCGAGCCCGCCGGCGCCGACACACAGCACTCGCGCGTCCAGAAGTGCTGACTGGCCGGCCGGACCGATCTCCTCCATGATCACCTGCCGGGAGTAGCGGTCCAGCTGCGTTGGGTCGAGCCCGGGCCTCTCGCTCATACGGGAGGGTCGGGCGCCGGCGGTATAAGCCGCGCGGGCCGAGTGGAGCGAAACGCTTTGGTCGGGCGACCGTCTTCTTCCAACAGGGACCGTGGGTTAGCTTGGCCATACTTCGGGCCTTGGGTGCCCGTGACCTCGGTTCGAATCCGAGCGGTCCCATTAGGACGTTGTTCGAGGGGGACTGGGAGTCTCTGGGAAGCGGGCTCGTGACAGCGGTTCTTTCGACACGGCCGACAACGACACCGATGAGTTCACCGGCCGACCCGACGGCGGCGAGGAGTTGACGACGGACTGACCAGCCACCGTGGTCCAATCAGTCCGTGAAGCGGAGGCGTTTTTTACCGCTCCTGCCGTCATCGCGGGTGTGAGCCCGACCGTCCATCATCACGGCATCAGTGTTGCCGATCTCGAGCGGTCATTGTCGTTCTATCGTGACGCGCTCGGTTTCGAGGTGATCGACCGCTACACGCTCGACGACGAGGGGTTGTCTGCGGCGATCGGCGTCGTGGCGACCGGCCGGTTCGCACACCTCGACGGCGGCAACGCCCGCGTGGAGCTGGTTGAGTACGACGCCGGCGATGCGGTCCCGGAGAGCGCGGTGTACGACACCGGCGCAACCCACCTCGGCATCGAGGTGGAGGACATTGACACCGCCTACGAAGCCCTTCCGGAGAGTGTCGAAGCAGTGAGTGCACCACAAACGACCGGGAGCGGCACCCGCATCTGCTTCCTGCGGGATCCCGACGGGACGCTCGTGGAACTGCTGGAGCTGTGAACCGCCCGATAGGAGGGGGAGAAGAACTAACAGACCCCCCCGAGAGCGGGGCGGTATGGAGTTCGGGCTGTTTAATCTGACACAGTACGACGCAGCGGAGCCGCCTGACGAGGTATGGGGAACCGCGAGGGATATCGCCGTCCAGGCCGACGAACTGGGGTACGACTCATTGTGGTTCGGCGAGCACCACGTCACTCCCGAGGACCAGTATATCCAGGCCCCGGTAGCGCTGGCGGCAGCCGCTGAGGCGACCGAGGACATCACGCTTGGGGCGGGAGCGATGCTGCTTCCGCTGTACAACCCGGTTCACGCTGCTGAGCTGACCGCCTCGATTGACGCCGTCAGCGGCGGTCGGCTGTGGGTGGCGGCGGGGCTGGGCTATCGCGACGAGGAGTTCAACGCCTTTGGGGTCGAGAAATCAGACCGAGTCGCCCGGCTTGTTGAGGGGATCATGCTGCTCCGGCGGCTGTGGACCGAGGACGGGGTGAGCTTCGACGGGAAGGTCCACCAGTTCGAGGACATCACCATCAATCCCAAACCCGTCCAGGACCCCGGCCCACCTATTCTTGTCGGGGGATACGTAGACGCCGCCGGGCGCCGGGCCGCCCGGTTTGGTGACTCCTGGTTCTTCGGCAACATCGCCAGCCGCGAGGAGATGGCCCGCCAGTTCGAGGTGTACCGTGAGGCCGTCGCCGAGCACGGCCGCGAGGAGGAGACGTTCACGCCGCCGGTATTCCGGGAGGCGTTCGTCCTGCCCGACGAGGACGAGGCCTACGACACGGTGCGGCCGTATCTTCAAGAGAAGTACGAGAGCTACGCCGGCTGGGGGCTGGACGGGGTGGATCTTACGGGCGACTTCCGGAGCGCCGCCGAGGGTCGGTTCCTCGTCGGCTCCCCGGAGACGGTGCTGGAGGAGATAGACCGCTACGCCGACCACGGCGTCGAGCACATCGTCGTCCGAACCCAGTTTCCCGGGATGCCCGCCGAGGACGCCAGACGCAGTATTGAGACCATCGCGGACGAAGTCATTCCGCAGCTTTAGGGGGTGACGATGTCCAGCAGGTCCCCGCCCTCGACGACGGCCATCGCCCAGTCGTCGCCGGGGCCGCCGCCCTCGAAGACGTGCTCAGGCACCAGCGGTGCCGGGACGGGGGCGTAGCCCGCTCGCTTCATCGCACTGATAGAGCTATAGGTCCCTACCGGGCGGCTTCCGTTAGAGACGTGGATACGCTTGTCCCCGCCGCGATGGTAGACGAACGGGAACGCCTCCGCTGGCGGGTCCGCGAGCGACTCGACCCCTTCGATGGCCGCCACGGGGCGGAGTCCGTCGTACAGCACCAGCCGGATCTCGGGGGTCGGCTCCTCTTCCCACCGGAACGAGGGCAGGGTCACCCGGCAGGCGGCGTACCCGCCGCCGACGGGCACCCGGTCGTGAGAGGGGTAGAACGTCCGGTACCCCTCGGCGGTGCGCCGTCGAAGGCCCGCCGGCTCCGAGAGCACCTCCAAGACTTCCTCGGCGGTGTCGGGTTCGGCGACGAACAGGCAGCGGTTGCCCGCCCGCGCGGCGCCGGCGATCCGCTCCAACACGGTCGTCGGGTCGGCCTCCTCAACGCGCTCCAGTGCCACCGGGCGGTCGCCGGGCGGCCACGGCTCCGCCAGCGGCCGGGCGTCCGCAGTCGGCGTCGCGAGAGCGTCGGGCTGGCCGCGGTCGGCCGGACGGATGACGTCGTAGCCGCGGCGAGCGATGGCTCGTGCCGCGCCCTCCAGATCGGCGGTCATTGCTGGCCGTAGGCGCTCGGCACCCAAGAGGGACGCGCTCCCGGACGGGCTGCTGTCCCCGGCCATGCTTTCCGGTCGGGACCACCACTGCCGTCAGTTAGTGAACACCACTGTCCTCGCTCGGCCCTGTTCCGGGCCGATACCGCTCAGTCCGCCGCCGGCTCCCTCTCAACTCCTTCGGGGAGATCACCCACCTTCCGGCGGAGCCGCCGGATAAGCCCGGCGTCCGGGCCAAGCGCCCGCACCAGCGCGGCGGCCCGCTCAGCCCGGCTCTGCTGCCATGACTCTCGACGGGACTCGTAGGTCCGCACCGCCCGCAGGAAGTCAACCCGCCGGAACTCGGGCCAGTACGGCGCGCAAAAGTACACCGCCGCCTCGTTGCCATTGGCGTGCCAGGGTAAAAAATTCGAGGTGCGCTCGTCTCCGCCGGTGCGGACGATGAGGTCCACGTCCCGGGCGGAGCGCTCTCCCAGGCGGCGCTCTATCTCGTCGGCATTCACGTCCGCGGGGTCGAGCGCCCCGGACTCAACATCCCGGGCGACCGCGCGGGCCGCCGACAGCAGTTCGGCCCGGCCGCCGTAGGCAAGCGCTACGTTCAGCCGGAAGCGGTCGTGATCAGCCGTTCGGGACTCGGCGTAGGCGACGGCATCACGCACCCGGTCGGGGAGTCGCTCAAGTTGGCCGATAGCGCGGATCTCCACCTCCTCGCGGTGGGTGCGCTCTTGATCAGCGAAGTCGTACAACTTCTGCTCGATGAGGTCGAATAACTCCTCGCGTTCCTCGCGCGGGCGCTCAAAGTTCTCCGTGGAGAACGCGTATAGTGTCAGCTCGCGCACCCCCAGGTCTGCACACCAGTCCAGCATCGCCTCCGTTGTCTCCGCGCCGGCACGGTGGCCATCCGTCGGCTCGCGGTCGCGGTCGTCGGCATACCGGCGGTTGCCGTCCTGAATGACGGCGATGTGGTCGGGTGCCCCGGAGAGCTCCCGCTCCAGCAGGCGCTCGTAGATGCCCAGGACGGCGCTGCGCAGCCGCTGTCGCATATATGCCCCGGCACGGCCCCCGAGTATCAGTCTTGTGACCCTCCACCGGCCATCGCCGGCAGGCTTTAATACCGCGAGGCCGTTATTGGCGCTGCGATGGCGAGCGGCACAGTCGTGTTCTTCAACGACACGGGCGGTTACGGCTTCATCGAGACCGAGGACGCGGACGAGGACGTTTTCTTCCACATGGAGGACGTCGGCGGCCCGGACCTCGAGGAGGGCCAGGAGGTAGAGTTCGAGATCGTCGAGGCCGATAAGGGCCCGCGAGCGAAAAACCTCGTCCGCCTGTAGCGTCAGGCTACGGCAGCGGGGCTTCCCATTCCATTGAGAGCATCTGCTTTACCGGCGCCGGCTGTCCAAACGCATAAGCCGCTTGAGGAAGTTATTCGAAACATGAGTACTGAGACCGCGAAGTCCGAGGACGACCTCCGTGAGGAGGTGTCGAACTTCCTGCGGCGCAACTTCCCCCAGATACAGATGCACGGCGGGAGCGCGGCTATTACGAGCCTTGACGCCGAGGAAGGAACGGTGTCACTCCAGCTCGGCGGCGCTTGCTCGGGCTGTGGTATATCCCCGATGACAATCCAGGCGATCAAGTCCCGGATGACCAAGGAAATCCCGGAAATAAAACAGGTCCACGCCGACACGGGGATGGACGGGGGCCACGGGGGCGGCGGGATGTCACCCTCCTTCCCAGGGGAAATGACTCGCGACGACGACTCCGACGAGGGCCCCCAGGCCCCCTTCTGAGCGGTCCGTAGCGTTCTTGAGCCCCCACTGGGTAGCTCCGCCTATGTCGTGTGACCACCCACTGGACCCGGAGTACCTCTACCCGTCGGACACCGCCGTCGTTGACCTGTTTGAGCACGACGACGGGCTCGGAATCCGGTTGGCGCTCCCTTGCCCGGAGTGTGGCGAGACCCTAGAACTGGTCGCCGGCGTTGAGAACATACTAGAGGCGAACTACGACCTCCCGCTGGAAGACGCCGAGGAGCTGTACGACTAGTCCGTCGCGGGCGCCGGGTCGCCCCCGCCGAGTAGTTCGTCAAGCTGGCCGATGCGACGGTCGCCGAGCACGCACAGCCCCCGGCGCTGGTGACCGTGGCGCTCAACATGGACGCCTGTCAGTCCAGCGTTCCAGGCCGCGCCGACGTCTTGGGGGCCGTCCCCGACCAGCACCCCGTCCCCGCCACTGACTCCGAGCTCGTCCATCGCCAGCCGCACCGGCGCAGGGTCGGGCTTCCAGCCCAGTTCGGACGTACAGCAGACCACGGCGTCGAACCAATCGTGGATGCCCACTTCAGATAGTGCCGCGTCGGTGAGGTGCTGCTGGGAGTGGGTTACCAGCCCCACCGGGCGGTCGATATCGCCGACCCACTCGGCATCGTCATACAGGTAGGTGTGCTCGGCACGGGCGACGGGGTCCTCCACTTCATGGAACACCTCCCAGAACCGTTCTGGATTCAGCCCCCACTCCCGGAGCTGTGCGTTGCGCTCCCCGCCGAGGCCGTGCCAGAGTGTCTCGGCTTCGCGCTCAGTGAACTGGTGGCCCAGCCGGCTACCGACCTCCCCCATCACGTCGGTCACGTAGCTGTCCTCGATATCGATCAGCGTCCCGTCGAAGTCGAACAGCCAGAACCCGTAGCCACCGGGGAAGTCCACCATCGGAAACCTCGCTACGTCGCCTGCGGTCAAGTGCCTTCCGGGCCCGCGTCAGGAGTCGGCAACGTCGTTGAACCGCTCGGCGAGGTTGATGTCACGCTCGGTGATACCACCCTCCTCGTGGGTGGTGAGCCGTACCTCAACCTCGCGCCAGCGGATCGTCATCTCTGGGTGGTGAAATGCGTCCTCGGCAACTCCGCCGGCTCCGGCTGCGAAGCCGACGCCGCCGAGGTAGCTGTCGAACTCGTAGGTGCGCACGATCTCATCGCCGTCCTGCTCCCAGCCCTCCGGGAGCCGCTGGGCTATCTCGGTTTCGTCAAGCAGGTCTGCCATACCGAGTCAACGCCGCCCCCGGATATGAAAGCTCGCCTCAGTCGTGGTCGAACACTTCCCGCAGCGCCCGTCGTAGCTCCTCGGTGTAGCGCTCCAGCACGGTTTCGGCCCTATCCCGCTCCACGACGACGCCGGTGAGCCGGTCGTACGGCGCGTCGGGGAGGCGTATCTCGAACTCGCCGTCCGTCAGGATCGGCTCGGACTCGTTGAGCACCTGCTGGTCGATGGCATGGACCAGTGTGGAGTCGTACTGCTCGCGCATCCGGTCGAACGCCGCCCGATAGGCCTCCTGGAGCTCAGTGAAGTAAGTATCGTACTTCTCGGCCTCGAAGCGCTCCGGATCGAAGTCGGTCATATCTGCCTTCCGTTCGAGCGGAGCAAAAGCTCCCCGACTCACCCCAACTGGCTGGCGACGATCTCGTCGGCGCGCTTGACGAACGTCTGCTCCTCGCCGGCGGGGATAGTCGCCCCAGCAGCGACGTCGTGGCCGCCGCCGGCGCCGCCGACCGCGGCCGACGCCTTTCCCATCACAACCGAGAGGTCGAGCCCCCGGCCAGCGAGCGTGCCGGTCCCCCGTGCCGAGACCTTCGTCTCGTCCTCGCCCTTGGCGGCGAAGGCGATGATAGGCTTCGAGCGGTCCACTCCGTCGGCGCCGTATGCCATTCCGGCGACGATGCCGACGATTGTCTCGCGGATACGGTCGCCGGCGTCGAACCACTGGACGTTCGCCTCTTGAGTGACACCCTCCGTTCGGACCCAGCGCAGCCCCTCCGAGAGGTTGCGTCGGTGGTTCGATAGGAGTCGCCGGGCCTGGTCGAGCGCGCCCTCGCGATCGCCCAGACACACCGCTAGTCCTACGTCTGCGCGCTCGTAGCGGGCGGTGGCGTTCAATAGCGTCGAGAACTCGCTTGCGTCGCGCAACTCCGTTCCCCGTTGCTCACGGGTGAGGACGTAGGTGGTGCCGATCAACCGTTCGACCTTGCTCGCGGGTACACCGCTTCTGACGGCACGCTGGACGAGCGCGCTGGCAACCTGCTGGCGCTCCCCGTCGGACAGCTCCACCCATGTGCGCCACTCTCCATCGCGTTTCAGATCCAGCCCGAGGTCGTTCAGGAAGCCCACCGCGCCGGCCTCGTCGCTTGTGATGCCGGGGATCCGGACGTCGCTGGCGTACTCCAGCAGCTTCGGCAGTGGACGGGTCTGGCGGCCGTACATCGCGAGGTCCGTCGCCTCCTCAAGCACGCCGGCGGCGATCCCCTCCTCAACGATTGCAGCGTTGGCCCCTACCAGCCCGTCGCCGGTAGCCTGCATGTCGCCGACGGCGCCGACGACCGCGAGCGCCGCCAGGTCGTGGTTATCACTCTCCACCAGGTCCCCGCACTCCGCCATCGCACGCGCCAGCACGTACGTCGTCCCGGCGCCGGACAGCTCCGAAGCCCCGTCGACCCCCTCCAGTAGTGGATTGAGGTGGTATCGTGTGTCGGCATCGGCCGGCTGGTGGTGGTCGGCGATGACGGGCGTGAACGCCCCGCGGTCCTCGTGCTCGGCGATGGCGTTGAGCTGTCCGCTGCCGAAGTCCGTGAACAGAACCGTGTCCCACCCTGTATCGGCGATGCCGGCGACGATAGCGTCGTCGAGCTGTTTCTCGAAGACGACCTCGAAGGGGATGTTCGCCCGTTCCAGGGCAGTGGCGGCGACGGCGGCGCTGGTCAGCCCGTCGGCGTCGATATGGGAGGCCAGCAGCACGCGGTCGGCGTCGTGCAGCCGGTCGGCACATGCCGCCGCGCGCTCCGCTAGTTCCGGCACCGGTCCCCCGGCGAGACGACTCATCGGGCAAAGGTTGCGCTCACTGTCGTTTAAACCTCCGGCCTTGGCTCCGGACGGTGACCGATTCCGACAGCGATGCTGCACGGAGCGCGTATACATCACCTCCCAGCGCCACCAGCCGGCGGGGTTCATGCCCGTCGTGCTCCTCACCCCCTGTGTTCGGACACCGGAGTCCGGTTGAGGCGTCTCTGCAAGCCACTTGCGCGAGCAGGGTGTAGAGAATACATGTGTCTTGCTACATCTATTAACGCCGGATCCGTTCTCTCCAGGCTGGTGACCACCGGTCCGGGTTGGTCGTGAACCCGAGCCGGGGCGACTCCTTGGCCGACCTGACACGTAGCGAGGGGACGCCCACG
>CAZLOO010000056.1:0-11126 GCA_964561055.1 uncultured Halobacteriales archaeon | reverse complement strand
GGTGAGATCACCCACGTACACGGTGGCAACGCCCTCGTCGTACAGTCGTTCCATGAGATCGCGCACCAGCGCGTTCTGAGCGTGGTCGCGCCGTCGCGTTCGCTTGCGGTAGAGGCGTCGTATCCGCCGACTGCTGTACCGTCTCTCGCGGAGTTTCGATTGGAGTCGGGCAATTTCCTCGGTCGTCTCGCGGAAGCGAGCGAACAGGTCCCTCCCTTCGTAGCAGTACTGCTTGCCGGTCGTGGTCGTACAGGCGACGAGGGTGTTTGCGCCCACGTCCAGCGCAGCCTCTTCTGAGGCTAGTGGTGAATCCCGTCGAGAATCGGGGACTGTGACAGGCTGAAAGGCCCTGAACGTGTCGTCCACCTCGTCGTAGGACAGTTCTAACCGACCCTGTTCACCGTCCCACTGCGGATCACCAGCGACTTCAAGACGAAGCCGGTCGTGGTAGCCACGGCCGGACTCCTCTTTCAGGGCTTGGCCCACCGGAATTTCGAGACGACTCCGTTCGCCGATTTCGAGGGTGTACTGATCGTTGCGGATGTACGTCCGCAACTCCCTGCCGTCGTCCTCGTTGCCCCAATAGCCGGGCGGGGCGGTGTCCTCACCGTCTTCCCGGGCAGCGAAAAACGACCGCCACGCCTCGCTGTTCTTGCGGATGAGTTGTTGGGCGGTGGCGGAGCCAAGAACACCGACGTACTGTTTGCGGTAGTCAGCGGTTTCCCACACTGATTCGCCATCGAAGAAGTTCTGGCGGCGCTCGTAGTTCAGTTCGTTCCACAGACTGGCGGAGGCATCCAACACCTCGCGGAGCAGGTGCTCGTTCTCGGCGGAGAGCGGGCACACCGCGAACGTGTTGGTTCGCCGCACGACACTAGACACTTATAATCGTACGTCAATATGTCTTTTGGACACAAGCAATGCGACCGAACATCGACATTTCACATACACTGAACGGGCGGGTAAAAGACTACGCCGAACAGCAGGACGTGAGCCTCGAAGAAGCCTATCAGGAGATTATTGAGGCGGGGCTTGATGCGGTGGACCATCCAGACAGGCCGTAGTAGGTGGATGTCCGGGCCGTGGTGTCGCTCACACCCACCCCTGAAGGGGTGGGCGTCCGCTCGCTACGTGTCAGGCCGACTCCGGGTACGTGACCTCGACGACCACCGGGAGGTGATCGGAAGGGTAGCGGCCGTCGACGGTGGTGTCGTCGATTGCGTAGCGCCGGACCGCCACCGCGGGTGTCACCAGGACGTGGTCGATCCGTCGGTTCGGCCGGAGCGCGGTGTACTCGGTCAGCGTCGTCATCGGGCCCGAGGCCGTCTCGGCGACCGCGCGGGCGTCGACCAGCGTTCGGCCCTCCAAGACCCGCTCGTAAGCGGGGTCGCCGGGCTCAGTGTTGAAATCGCCGACTGCGACGGCGGCCCCGCCGTCACAGTCAGCGACCCGCTCGCGGATCAAAGCCGCGCTCTCACGGCGGGCCCGCGGGCCGACGTGTGAGAGATGGGCGTTAAACACCGTCACCGGATGGTCGGCCGCCCGATCGGACAGGTGGGCGGTAGTCAGCACCCGCGGGTAGTCGGCGTCCCAGCCAACGCTGCCTGGCTCGCCGGAGACCGACAGCCAGCTCGTCCCGCCCTCCCGGAGGGCCAGACGAGGGCCGTAGCCCATGGGGTTGTGCTCGCCGCTGCCCGGCTCCCCGGCTCCCCCGATCCAGTCGAGGTGGGGCAGGCCAGCGGCGACGTCGGCGTGCTGGTCGCCGGCACACTCCTGCAGGGCGAGCACGTCTGGATCGAGCGCCCGGATCAGGTCAAGCACCGCCGCCCGCCGTTCCGGCCAGCCGTCCGGGCCATCGTCCAGGCCCGCGTGCCGGACATTATACGTCACGATGGTGAGCGGCTCCATCTACCCGAGACACGGCGGCCACGGGTTTGAACCGCAGGATCGGGGCGATATTCAGTCCGCGTTCCCCAGCACCGTGACCTCGTCGGCAGCCTCGTACCGGTAGCGTCGGCCAGCCCAGTCGAACTCCCGGACGAGCATGCCGGCCAAAACGACCACCGGCAGCAGGAGCAGTCCGGGGTAGGCCAGCAGCGCCGAGACGCGGCGCACCCCCAGCCGGGCAGCCGCCGCTAGTATCACCGCGGTGGCCAGCGGGGCGACCGCCAGCGGATACAGCAGGCCGGCCGCGCACAACAGGCAGTTGACCGCCAGCCCGCCGGCTAGCCCCCGGTTGAGGTGGACGATACGGGCGAACCGGACCACTCGGTTGCGGACGGCCGGCAGGCCGCCGGGCACCTCGACGGGCATCACCAGCGACCGAACGGCGTGGACTCCGTCGAGGTGGTTGGATAGCAGGAAGTCGTCGCTCAGCACCGTCCGCAGCTCCGCGGTGAACGCCGACACCGGGACATCCAACTCATCACGGGTGAATGTCACGCCGCCGCCCCAGGCGGCCTTCTCGAGGTCGCCGGCCCGGAGCGCGAACACGAAGCTGAACCACACCCCCAGCCACGGCTCGACTAGTCGCCACCAGCCGTCGCCGCAAAAGAACGGCACCGCTGTCGCCGGGCCGTGGGTCTCGCCGGCGACGACCAGCTGGTCGAGCCAGTTATCGCCGCGGTCGAAGTCCGCGTCCGTCCAGACGAACCGGTCGTGGGCGGCTCGCTCCATCCCGCGGGCGACGGCGTTGGCCTTCCCTGAACAGCCCTCGGGCTCCCCGGCGACGACCACCTCGACCCCCTCGGGGGTGTCATGCCCGGCCACCGGGTCGCTCGGGGCATCACAGATCACCAGCAGCTCGTCGCCGGGCCGCAGCTGGGCGGCCATCCGGTCGCAGGCGACGGTCCACTCGGTGGTCGGCAACAGCACGCTTACTGGCTCGCGCGTCTCCTCCGGCTCTCCCCTCGGTGTCACTGGTCGCACGGAAGGGTGGGACCGGTATCAGCGTTGACACTCGGGACCGGTTACGACATATCAAACAGTTATAATCACCGACTGTTCAGTCCAACGCCGCCAGCTGATCGCGGACGGACGAGCGCCAGCGCCGGGCGACCGCGTCCGTGTTGGTCTCGCGAGCGAACCTGGACCAGTAGTCGAACGCTCCCATCCGGCGAGCCCGGGCGTACAGCCGTACCGGGCATATCGCTCCCCATCGAGGACGGCCGAGGCGATCCCGCAGCGGGCACAGTACGCCGTCCGGAGCCGCGCGCAGCCGGTCGGCAACGGTCGGTGCCGCCGAGTGGGACGCCGACGAACGCGTCCTCGGCCAGCGCTAGGTCCAGCAAGCCGTCGGCGGCCTGAGCGCGTTCTACCCCCGCGAGGCCGCCGACGAGGTGTTCGAGGCGTTCCGGGCGTTCGCCGCCGATGCCCCGCTGGAGGCGACGATCATCTGCAACTACGCCGACATCCCCGCGGTGCCGGGGATGCCCCCGGAGCTCCACGGGGAGGAGGCGCTGGCGCTGATCGGCTGCTACGCCGGCGACCCTGAGGAGGGGATGGAAACGTTCGCACCGCTCCGGGAGGCGACCGAACTACTAGTGGACAACAGCGAGCCGGTCCCCTCCGGGATGCTCCACGAGCTGGGGACGATGCTCCACCCGTGGGGCCGGAAGTACGCCCATCGGTCGATATTTGTCGAGGAGCTGACCGATGAGCTCCATGACCTGCTGCTCGAGCGAACGGCCGCGGCGCCCGGCCCGATGGACGGCGCCGGAATCTGGCCGATGGGTGGTGCCGTCGGGAGCGGCCCAGAATCGGCGTTTGCCTGGGCGGATAAACCGCATATGGTGGTCGTCGAGGCCGCTTGGGAGTCCCACGACAGCCCCGCGCACCTCGAGTGGGCCCGCGAGACCGAGCGGCACGTCCGCGAGCTCGGCGGCGAGGGCAGCTACACCGGCTACATCGGGGTCGAACAGGGGGCCGACGAGGACTGGCCGCGGAAGGCCTACGACGACAGCCTCGAACGGCTCCGTGAGCTGAAGCGGCGCTACGACCCCGACGGTGCATTGTCGCACAACGTCACTGTCGAGCCGACTGCCGACGACTGAGCCGCCGGGCGGAGGGTCCTACCGGCGTCCGACGGCCTGATTCAAACCAAGATTTGATGCTACGGACGGGTTAAGCTCTTAGCGAGCCATCTGGGAGGTATGGTGACACGACGTTCCGTTCTCCGTGCGGCCGGCATCGCCGGTATCGTCGGCCTGGCCGGTTGCACGACTGGTGGCAACGACCTTCCGGTCGCCGACGGCGGCGACAATGGCGACGGTACGGGCTCGCAGCCCTCTGACTCGGAGCACCCGCCCGACGCCACCCACGAGGCCCGGATAGTCGCCCAAGACGGCGCGCCGGACCTGCCGGTCGCCCCACGCGTGTCCCTGGCGGACCCATACGTTACCGGCGGCTCACCGCCCGTGCTCCGGGTCGACGTGGACAACACGACCGACCGGCCGGTCGTGCTGGGGGAGTACCGCGACGTGGTCTTCCAGTACGTCGGAGGCGACGAGGACACGATCCTACTGCCACATTCCGAGCGCTCCACGTCGGGTGAGCCCGACCGGGCAACCCCTGACTACGGCGTCGAGGGAGAGGGCTGCTGGCGGCTCACCGACCGCATCGCCGTCACCGAGGAGTACGGCACCGTTGAGGTGCCAGCGGGCGGCACGCTGACGGCGTTCGTCGGCCTGTACACCCTCCCGGACGCGGCCAACTGTCAGCCGGCCGGCGAGCGTCGCTTCGAGGCGACCTACAGCTACTATCCCGACGGGCTGGGCGGCGACGAGGGCGAGGAAGCCGAGTGGGGGTTCACACTGTTGGTGGAGCCCATCGAGGACAGCGAGTAGCCCCCAAGGGTATGACACTCACCCGGAACGGTCGACGAGTCCGCGGGGACGCTGGACGACTCGCTCCCGGTCCGGGGATGGAGCCGCTCAGATGGGAAGGGCCGAGCGGAGCCGTCTCCTCCCGTCCCTGGAGCGCTACGAACCGCTGTACCGGACGACCGCTCACCTACTGGTCGCCCAGGCGTTTGAAGACTGGGCGCCCTCGGTCGACCGGCCGACGATCGAGCTCGCCCGGCAGGTGCGGAATGAGTCGGTATCGCGGCGGGAAGCGGCGCGGTCGGTGCTGCTGTAGCGGCTCACACCGGCATGGACAGCCCCGCGAGCTCCGCCGCCAGCAGGAGACCGACGGCGACGCTGGCGAGGCCAGCGAGCACGCGCAGCCGCCCGGAACGCCCCACTGCCCGGCCCCAGGCCCAGGTGGCCGCGCCCATCGCGGCGACCGTCGCGACGCCGAAGCCGGCGAGGAAAGCGGCACCGCCGGCGACGGTGGGCGCGGCGGCCGCCAGCGCGACCACAACGCCGCCGCTCCCGGCGAGACCGTGGACGACGCCGACGGCGAACGACTCCTCGTCGGCATGGGAGTGGGAGAGCCCGATCTCCCTGTCGGCGACCGTGAGATGGTGATGGCCGTCCCCGTCGTGGAGATGTCGGACCACCGCGGTGCCCAGCGCCTCGCGGCCGGCGATGGCTCGGACGCCGAGCGCGACGAGAACCACGGCGACGACCGCCTCGAAGCCGGTCGAGACCGCTGGGGGCACCTCTAGGTCCAGCGCGAGGAACAGCGCCCCGAGCACCAGGATCGGCAGAGTGTGACCCACCCCCCAGGCGGCTCCCGTCGAGGCCGGCCGGGAGCGCTCCTCAACGAGCGTGGCGACGGCAGCGACGTGGTCGGCCTCCAGCGCGTGGCGGGCGCCGAAGGCGGCGCCGACGAGCAGTGCGGTGCCGACCATATCCGGGAGCCGCACGGCCCTGATAAGTAGCTACCGTCCGCGGCGGAGCTTGCGGCCCGGACCCCTGGCGGGCGCGAGCCGTTCCGAGCGCTGCCGGTGGATACCCCCGTGGTACCGCGGGTCGCAGAAGGGTTATACGTTCGCCGACTGTACGTTTGTTTGTAATGGTAAAAGGCAAGGTTGATTTCTTCAACGATACAGGCGGTTACGGCTTCATCTCTACCGACGATTCCGACGACGACGTGTTCTTCCACATGGAGGATGTTGGCGGCGAGGATCTCACCGAGGGCGAGGAAGTCGAGTTCGACATCGAACAGGCCCCCAAGGGCCCGCGCGCGTCGAACCTGACCCGCAGCTAACCCGGACGACTGACGCCGGGGACCGTCCCTGGCACTGATTCTATCACGCGACTCACCGCCGAGCCTCGGCTCTCGACCGTGTCCCAACCGACCATTTGAGAGTACCGAAGGCGTTTATCACAACTCCAAGTACGACGACCCGTGCGACGACGCGCCCTCCTCGCCTCGGTGGCGGCTGCCGGCACCGGCCTCGCCGGCTGTGCGTTCGCCGACGGCGACACGACAGGTGATCCGACGACGACGGAATCGACCGACAGCCAACCTGACCGGACGACCACCACGCCCGGGGAGGCGCTCCCGGAGCCGGAGGAATCCGTGAGCGTGGTGGATCTCCAGACCATCCCCCGGACGGTCGCGTTCGCGCCGACACGGCTCCGGACGAACGACGAGGCGACGGTGGCGCTGTGGTTCGAGCGGACCGCAACCGGCGAGCACCCCGCCCGGCTCCGGGGCTGGCTGCGCAACGACAACCCCTTCGAGAACACCTTCCGGGTGGAGTGGATCCCGGCCGTCGGCCGAATCCACGCCCGCGCACCGGAGTACGACCACCGGGCCAGCCTCCACCTCGCGCCGACGGTCGAGAACGACCTCGCCGAGGCGGTCCCCGACCTCGCTCGGACAGAGAACGGCCTGTGGTACGCCCGCGATACGGGCCAGTGGGTTGTCGACGCCCGCCGGCTCGCGCCCGGCGAGCACGTCACCCTGTCGTACGACCTCGTCGGCGAGCCGGACAGCCCGGGCCGCCCGCCCGGGGTGTACGAGTTCCGCGGTGACGACGAGACCGCTCGCCTGACCGTCTGGGACACGACAAGCCCCGGTCCGGAAGCCGATTCCCGCTTCGCCGGGCGGTCCGTGCCGCAGCTCGAGGACGAGCGTAGCGTGGCCTGGTTCCACGAGGCCGATAGAACGACGACGGCGTTTCTCCGGCCCGGGACCGAGCGCCTGGAGCTGGACGGGCTTGCAAGCTTCGAGATGGTCCACAACGGCCGCGAGACGCTGCACTGTGGCCACTGGAACCTCCACAAGCTCGTGGACGGGGAGTGGTTCCACGTCGCGCCGCTGATCCACACCGCCGACTGCCGGGCACTCCATCCCGGCGAGCGGCTTTCCTGGCCGCTGCGGGCGTTCAACGGCGCGGCGGTCGGTGTCGGGAGCCGCTGTCACGGGGACGGACTCACCGCCGGCTATCTCGGGGATGGCACCTATGGCGTGGTCGCGGGCTACGGCACCACGGCGGCCGCCAACGGCGCGCTCGTGGAGTTGATCGGGAACCCCGTGACGCTTGTCCCAACGGAGGACGCCCGGGTCGAGCGGAAGGGAACCACGGCGATAGTAACCACCGACCGCCATGGCGACAGCGAGCACCCTGGCGATGCGACGCTGGTGCTGACCCGCGCGGCGGCCGCCGACGAGCGGGTCATCGCCGAGCAGCTGATGCGCTCGGGCTTTCACCTGCTCCGGGAGCGGGCTCTCCGGAACACGCTCGCGGCGATGGGGCCGGACACCGAGCGGGTCATCCTCCGCACGGACGACCACGTCGCCGACGACGCGACCGGGGATAACCCCGGGGGCCGCAGGTTCCGGTTCCGTGGGCAGCCCTACGCTATTCGCCGGCGTGAGGAAGCGTGAACGGTGCGTTAACGTGACACGTACAAACGGTCGTTTGAAACTGCCACGCGCTTTTCGGGGCTCGGGTCGACGGTCGAGCTATGAGAGACAGCCCCTCCACCGCACGGTCCTCCATCGATCGACGCCGCCTGCTTGCGGGCGCTGGCGCTGCGCTGCTGGGCGCGGCGGCTGGCTGTACCTCGTTCGGCGGCGCCAACGAACCTGAGGACCCCGACCTCAAGCGTCTCCCGGAGCTGCCGGTATACCGTGCTGCCGGCGTCGACCTCGTCTTCCCCGAGGAGGTGGCAACCGTCGGGACACCTGAAGACGCCGACGTGGTCGTTATCCCCGGTGACACGGACGTCGGCCCCGAGCAGGCGGCGGAGTGGTTCACCAGCGGCCGGGTGGTCGCGCTGGTCGGGGACGGCGCCGAGCCGACGTATCTCGACTGGCTTCGGAGCGACACCTTCGACGACACGTTCGATAACGGCGGCTACGGCGACGCCAGTCCGGACCCGCAGCTGCTGGCCGCGATCTCCGTGAATAAGTTCCTCTACCGCCACAACCGAACCTGGGGGGACGACCCCTCGGATGCCCAGCTCCTTGAGGGGTTGGACGAGATACTGGTCGAGATGGAGAGTCGGACGCCGTCGTAACCGAGTTCAGATCGTCGTCGGCGACGGCGCTCCCCGGCCGGAAGTCTCCCTCCCTCCGGCATAGGGGACTGTTGTAGCCCTCAGCGTCGCCCGCCGTCGCCGTCGGTCGCAACTGGCTGGCGGGTGGCTGCCAGCCTCGCCTCGAATGAGGCCGTCCGGTCGGTGTCCGCCGGAGCCAGCGCGCGTTGTTTCGCCACCTCCGCGTGGACGGCGTCGGTCACCCGCTCGTGGGTCCCGAGAGGGTCGGCGTACTCCAGCGCGCCACGGCCCAGTTCCAGTGCCTCGGGGATTCGCCGCTCCGTCGCCTCGGTCCGAGTCAGGAACAGCGGCACTGCGACGGACCGCTCGTTGGAGATGCCGTAGCGGACACATTCCACTGCGGGGTCCTGAAGCAGGTAGCAGGTGAGCACCTCTCCGTACCCCGACTGCTCGCGGAGGCGGGCGGCGTGGTAGTCGGCGGTCTGACGCTGGTACGGTTTCGATCCGCTGCCGAATCCGGCGAGCACGAGCGTGACGTCCTCGGCGGCCGGCACTTGCTCCTCGGCGCGTCGACGCAGTGCCTCCGTGATTGCGGGACTGCGCCCCGGGGGCTCGCAGTACCGGACCGGTCCGGGGAGGTACGACAGCGCAGCCGGCACCCCATCGGTCGTGTCAGGGGTGTGGGCGACGGTCATCGGGACGGCGTACGCCGTCCCGTCGGGCATCTCCTCGAACTGCGGCCGTAGGTCGGCGACCGGCTCGTTCCCGTAGATGGCAACGACGACGCTGTCGGCGACGCTGCGGCGCTCCAGCCGCCGGGCGTGTGTCTCCAGCACTTCGCGGGCGTTGCTCGTCTCGCGACCGATCAACAGGATGGTTTCCGGTGTCATGGGCCGGGGGACAAATCAGTTTTAATTAACCCAATTCGGGTTGTCAAACGGTGGGGAGTCGACCATCAAATAGCTTTGGGTGGGTCCGTTCTGACCGCGAGCACGGAGAGATCCGAGAACGGCGAGTCCGCCGGCTCCGAACCGCCGGCAGCCTCCGCCAGCGCCCCAAGGGTGGTCGAATGCGTGGCCTCGTCATCGTGGGTTAGCCGCTCGAACACCAGTGCCTCCAGGGAGGGCGACGCGCCCGCGTCCAGCAGGTCGGCGGCGATGTCCCCCGGCATCCAGTCGTATGGCCGCGGGAGCACCAGCAGGTTGCGCTCGTCGACCGCCGCTCGCATCCGGGTCAACGACGGCTCCAGGTCGCCGCTCCGGTGGAGCGTGACGAAGGTCGTTTCCTCCATTGGGGTGCGCGCCCGGCTGGCGGCCACCTGGAGCGAGGAAACTCCCGGGAGCACTCGGACGGGCCGGTCGACGGCGGCCTCTACTTTCCCGACGAATTGGTAGCCGGAGTGGTTTGGGTCGCCCATCAGTACTGCCATGCCCTGGTCACCGTCAGCGACCCGGTCGGCGAACGCCGCTAGAGTATCGCCCTCATCGCGGTAGCCACAGGTCAGCAGGTCAGCGTCCGTCAGGTCAGCGACGTAGCCGACGACCGTCTCGAAGCCGACGACGACGTCCGCCTCCTCCAGCGCCCGCTCGACACGCGGGGTGAGGTACTCCGGGTCGCCCGGGCCGATACCGGCGGCGTACACCGGCTCATCGATCCCGGCCGGCTCCGGCGAGGCCGTCGCCACCGCCGCAGGGTCCGCCCCGGCGTCAAGGTCGTAAGCGTCGCTCACTGGAACTCCACCTCCTCCTCCCTGGCGTCGCTGGCGACGTGGACCAACTCGTTCGTCAGCCCGGCCGCCAGCCCGCTGCCGCCCCGCCGGCCAACGTTGGTAACCGTCGGGACGCCGTGCTCGCGAGCGACTGACCGGAGCCGCTTGCGGCTATCGGCGGCCTTCACGAAGCCGACCGGAGTCGCGACGACCACGGCCGGCCGGGTACCGTCCTCGATGCAGTCGGCCAGTGCCAGCGCCGCCGTCGGCGCGTTGCCGACGACCGCGACGGCGTCGTCGTAGGTGCCCTCCCTGTCCAGTTCCAGCACGGAGGCCGCGGTGCGGGTCATCCCCGTCTCGGCGGCCAGTTCGGCGCCGTTGCCGATGGCCTTCCGCACCGGGCAGTCGTGGCCCCGGCCGGTGATCCCGGCCTTTACCATCGTGATATCGGTCACAATCGGGCGCTTCTCGAGCACCGCACGGGCGCCGGCCCGGACCGGCTCGGACTCCTCCTTGCCGGTGAACCGCAGCAGGTGCTGGAACTCCGGGTCGCCGGTGGCGTGGACCGCCTTCGCCCGGAGCCGGTCGGCGAGGCTTTCCTGGGGAACCAGCTCCCGGACCCGATCCATGCTGGTCTCGGCGATCTCCATCGCGTCCGCGGTCGTCGCCCCGAGGTCGGCGTACTCCTCGAACGACCCCGTCCCCGCCCCGTCGGTCCGGGGCTCGTCAGTCACCGCCGCTCACCCCCGTTGCGCCGGCCTCCGTGCTCGCCCCGGTCGCCGGGCGCTCGTCGAGGTCGAACAGCTCCAGCGCGCGGCCAGCCGTCGCCTCGTCGCCGGCCGCCAGCCGCCGGAGCGGCCCGCCGAGCACGCCGCCGACGACCGCCCCGGCCAGCTGTTCGACCACCTCGCGCTGGCCCGCGGGAAGATCGCCGTCCGCCTCCATAGCCCGGAGGGCGGTCGACAGCTCACGACGCCGGATCCGCTCCGCGTCCCCGGACACCGCCTCGACGGCTGTCGCGG
>CAZLOO010000055.1:0-11226 GCA_964561055.1 uncultured Halobacteriales archaeon | reverse complement strand
TGCTCGGCGCCGATGAACTCCGGCGTCTCCGAGAAACAGACCGTGCCCTCCGCGGCGACCAGCCGGTCACAGGCCTCGCCAACCGCGGGGTTGGCCGCGATACCGCTGGTGGCGTCGCTGCCACCACACTCGACGCCGAAGACGAGTTCGGCGGCGTCGGCAGTCTCCCGGCGAGCGCCGGCAGACTCCGCCGCGAGCCGCTCGATTGCCGCCGCGCCGGCCTCCAGTACTCCGGCGGTGCCGCCGGCTTCACGTATCGACAGCGTCTCGACGGGCGTTCCGTCGGCGGTGATGCCGTCGGCGACGGCGTCGGCGCCCACGTCCTCGGTGCCGAGTTCGACAACAAGCGCCGCGCCGACGTTCGGGTTCTGCCCCACTCCGACCAGCACCCGCTCGGTGCGCTCCCGGGCGGGGGCGGTCTGGCTCGTCCCCATCTGGTGGGGGGTCGCCCGGGCCCGCTCGCACTCCCCGGCAAGCCGGGTGGCGACGCTGCTGGCCGCCACGGAGGTGGGAATGACGGCGACATGGTTGCGCACCCCCACCCGCCCGCTCGCCCGACGGTAGCCGTCGAAGGTCGCTGTGGTCATCGTCCGCTCGGTTGTGGACTGCCGAGCATAGTTCTTCGCCCCCGAGCCCTTTTGCCCCGACCCCGTCAACCGAGCCCATGACAACTAGCGCGCTCGTCGTCGCCGACGACCTGACGGGAGCGATGGACGCGGGGAGCGCGTTCGCCGCCCGCGGCCACCGCACGACCGTCGCCGTCGGCAGGGCGGACGACGACACGATGGCTGGCGGCGGGGTGCTGGTCGTGGACACTGACAGCCGCCACCGGCCACCCGAGGCGGCCAGAGCCGCCGTCGAGCGGGCCGTCGAGCGCACCCCCGCACAGGTCGTGTACAAGAAGGTCGATTCCACTCTCCGGGGGAACGTCGCGAGCGAGACGGCAGGCGCGCTGTCCGCGGCCGGCGTCGACTGCGCGCTGGTCGCACCCGCGTTCCCCGCGACCGGCCGGCTGACTGCCGCCGGCTACCACCTCGTCGACGGGGCGCTGGTGACCGAGAGCACGGCTAGCGACGACCCGGAGCGCCCGTCCGACACGGCCCACCTGCCGACGCTGCTCTCTGGTACGGATTTCGGTCCCGTTACCCACCTCAATGCCGGGACAGTCGCTGCCGGGAGCGACGCCGTCCGGGAAGCAATCGAGAGCGCCGACGCCCGCCTCCTCGTTTGCGATGCCGTGCACGGCGACCACCTCGCCTCGCTCGCGGCGGGGGCGGCCGACGCCGATCGGTCGGTGGTGTACGCCGGGAGCGCGGGCCTCGCCGACGCCGTCCATCTGCCGCCCGGAGCCGCGCCGGCGGACCCACCCAACCCGCCCGAAGACGCTCGCGTGCTCGGCATTGCCGGCAGCATCAACCCGGTGACGGTGGCGCAGGTGGCCGCCCTTTCGACCGAGAGGGTCGTCGCGCTCGACGCCACGCGGGCGGTGACCGACCCCGAAGGGGCCGCGGAGGCCGCCGCCACGGAGGCCCGCGACCGGCTGGCGGGCGGCTGTGTCGTCACCTCCGTTCGCGAGGAGGACGACGTCGCCGCCGTCCACCGCGCTGCCGATCGGGAGGGTGTTGACCCCGACGAGGCATGCAGGCGGATCACACGGGCGCTCGGCGAGTGTGCGGCCACACTCGCCGAGCACGACCCGCCGGACGGCCTGCTGCTGACCGGCGGCGCCGTCGCCGGCGCGGCGTTCGACGCGCTCGGGACCGACGCGGTGGCGCTCACCGGCGAGACCATCGCCGCGGGTATCCCTGTCGGTCGAGTACAGGGCGGGAGCGTCGACGGGGCAGGCGTGGTGACCAAGGCCGGCGGCTTCGGCGACGAGCGGGCGCTGGCCGACGCGCTGGCGCGCCTGGGTGGTCGGGATGAGTGATCCCGTCATCGCCATCACAATGGGTGACCCCGCCGGCATCGGACCAGAGGTAATCGTGAAGGGGTTCGCTGCCGCCCGCGAGCACGCTCGACTCGTCGTCGTCGGCGACGCGGGCGTCATGCGGGACACAGTCGAGGTGTGCGGTGCCGACCTCGCCGTCGAGGCCGTCGACAGCGTCGACGACGCGCTCGCGGCCGAGGGCATCCCCGTGTATGACCTCGATAACGTAGCCGACCTCAAGTACGGGGTCGTCAGGGAGGCGTACGGTCGGGCCGCCCTGGAGTACGTCGAGACTGCCATCGACCTCGCTATTGAGAACCGAGTGGACGCCATCGCGACCGCGCCGATCAACAAGCAGGCCACCCGGCTCGCGGGGGCCGAGCACGCCGGGCACACAGGGCTGCTCGCCGAACGTACCGGGACGACCGAGTACTCGATGATGCTGATCGAGGCACCGCTGCGGGTCACCCACGTCAGCACCCACGTCCCGCTCCGAGAGGCGTGTGACCTGGTTACGACGGAGTCAGTCCGCTCGACGATACGGGTCACCGACGACGCGCTGCGGGACCTGGGGATCGAGGAGCCGACAGTCGCCGTCGCGGGGCTGAACCCCCACGCAAGCGACGGCGGCCTGCTCGGGGACCGCGAAGCCGAGGAGATACAGCCAGCAGTGGAGGCCGCCCGCGGGGCTGGTATCGACGCTGTCGGCCCGGAGTCGCCGGACACGGTGTACGCCCGGGCTATCGGCGGGGAGTTCGACTGCGTCGTCTCGATGTACCACGATCAGGGCCATATCCCTATCAAGACGCTGGGCGCCGCCGAGGGGCGGACGGTCAGTGGGGTGAACGTCACAGTCGGGCTCCCGATCGTCCGCACTAGCGTGGACCACGGCACCGCCTTCGACATCGCCGGCGAGGGGGTCGCGTCGGCTGAGAGCCTCGTCCAGGCGGTCGAGACCGCCGCACGGCTGGCGGCCGGGCGGTCTCACCGGTAGCTACTTGTCGCGGCGCCGACAGGGACGGCCATGCCCGAGCCGGGGACCGTCCTCACCGTCGAGGGGCCGATAGCGCCCGAGCAGCTGGGAACCACCACCACCCACGAGCACGTGTTCATGGACATGGCGACCGGCTGGTTCGAGCAACCCGACACCGCCGAGGCCCGCCGGCTGGCCCGCGAGCCGCTGTCGATGGAGCTGCTGGGCTACGTCCGCCGGTTCCCGCTCCGCAACCGGGACAATATGCGCCTCGAGTCCAGCGAGCAGGCCATCGAGGAGCTCCGGCCGTTTCACCGGGCCGGGGGCAATGCCGTGGTGGACGTCACCCCAAAGAACGTCGGTAGCGACCCGAAGGGAGTCCACCGGGTCGCCCGCGCGACCGGGCTCACTGTCGTCCACGGCACCGCCTACTATACCCGTCCGGCCCACCCCGAGCACGTCGACCGATCAACGGTCGAGGAGCTCGCCGACGAGTTCGTCGCCGACGCCGAGGCAGGTATCGCCGACACGGACGTTCCGGCGGGCCAGATCGGCGAGATCGGTCTCAGCGGGACGATCCACGAGCAGGAGGAGAAAGTGCTCCGGGCTGGCGCCCGGGCGGCTCGGCGGACGGGCCTATCGCTGAACGTGCACCCGCCGCTGTTCGGGCCGGAGCCCTCCCCTCGGGCGGCGCTGGGGGCGCTCGACGTCATCGAGGCGGAGGGGCTGTCGATGGACCGGGTCGTTGTGAGCCACATGGACCAGGACCACCTGGCAATGCAGGACTTGGCCGACCACCGGCGCATCGCCGAGCGCGGCGCCTATCTGGAGTTCGACGAGTGGGATGCCTGGGACATGTACATGCCCGAGAAGGACCACGCCTACCCCTCAGACGCAACCCGGGTGGATGCCGTCCTCGATCTGCTGGAGGCGGGCCACGGCGACCGGCTGCTGTTCGGCCACGACATCTGCACGAAGATGCAGCTGACGCGTTACGGCGGCAAGGGGTACGCCTACCTTCCGGAGCACGTGCTTCCATGGCTGCGCTCCCGAGGAGTGTCGGGCGACACCCTTGAGCGGATCACCGTCGAGAACCCGCGGCGGGTGCTGACGGTCGGCTAGTCGGCCCGCCCGGCGTCGACGGCGTCGACCGCAGTGCCGGAGATCATCATCCCGACCACCTCGTCCTGGGTGACGTCCGCCGTGCGGACGGAGCCGACCCGCCGGCCGGCGTGGAGAATCGTCAGCCGGTCGGTGAGCGAGAACACCTCCTCGAGGCTATGGCTGATGATGATCACCGACAGCCCCTCCTCGCGGAGCCGCTCGACGAGGTCGATCACACGGCGGGCGGCATCGGCTGACAGCGCCGAGGTGGGCTCGTCGAGGATCACTATTTCCGGATCGGTCACCAGCGCCCGCCCGATGGCGACTGCCTGGCGCTCTCCACCGGAGAGGAACTCCACCTTCGAGTCGACCGGCACCTCGAAGTTTAGCCGGTCCCGCAGCGTGCGCTCGGCCTCCTCGCGCATGGCCGGCCAGTCCACGACGGGCACCACCCCGCCCAGCCGCCGGGTACGGGTCCGACCGAGGAACATGTTGGCCGCCACCGTCAGCTGATCGACCAGCGCGAGGTCTTGGTAGACGGTCGCGATGCCGTACTCGTGGGCCTCCCGGGGACTCCCGATGGTGACCGGCTCACCACGGATGCGGACCTCGCCCTCGTCGGGCTCGTGGATGCCGACCAAAGTTCGGATCAGGGTGGACTTGCCGGCGCCATTATCGCCGACCAGTCCCATTATTTCCCCCTCGCGGACATCGAGATCGACCTTTTCTAGAGCCTGCACCCGGCCGAACCGCTTGGAAATCCCGCGCATCTCGATCAGCGGCCGGTCGGCGTCGGGCATGCTCCCGTTCTCCGCCGGGTGGGACATAAAGCGTTCCGGAGCCTACGCCACTTCCTTAATCCAGTTGCCCCAGAGATACGGCGCGTCGACGTTCTCCTGGGTGACCCTGACGGAGTTGGTGTGGAACCACGGAACGTCCTCGACAGCCTCGGTTGCCTCGACCTCAGCGGGCGCCCAGACATTCTCCGCCCAGATGTCCTGGCCGGTCTCGCTCTGTGCGGTCTCGGATTCGAGGGTGAACGCGTCGGCACCGACCGTCTCGCCCACGCTCGGCAGGACGCTGTCGTCCTCGCCGGCATCCAGGTACTCCTTGATATAGTGGAGCGTGATGGGGCCGTAGAAGTGGACCGGTTGGTCGATAGCCACCCCGACGTAGCCGTTCTTGATCGCCTCCAAGGTCGACGGCCCGGCGTCGATCTGGGAGATGACCTTGTGGCCGTCCTCCCCTTTGGGCACCTTCATGTCGGCCCGCTCCAGCGCGTTGAGCGTGCCGTTGCTGACCGTGACGGCGTGGCAGACGAACGCGTCGGCGTCGTTGCGCTGCAGGGAGTTGAACACCTTCGTTGAGGCGTCCTCGCGGGTGTTGTCCGTCACGATCTGGTCGGCGAACTCCACGTCGGGGTACTGGTCGATTGCCGCTACCGTCCCCTCGTGGCGGGCCACGCCCAGCTTCGCCGACTGCTCGATCATCACCTCGATGACTTTCCCCTCCTTGGCACCGTTCTGCTCCTCGAGTTGGCTGACGGCGTTCTCGCCGGCCCGCTTGCCCGCCGAGAAGTTGCCGAAGGCGGTGTACTGTTTCAGCTCGGAGCTGGTCGCCACGGAATCGACGCTGAACGTCGGAATCCCCTGGCTTGCGGCCTCCTCAACGGGTTCGGCCATCGCCTCGGAGTCGAACGGGTTGACCACTAGCGCGTCGATATCGGAGTTGATCAGGTTTCGAGCGACAGTCACCTGCTTCGTCGGGTTGAGTTCCCCGTCACCGATGTTGATGTTCATACCGTTGTCCTCGGCGTACCACTCCGCAGCCGTCGCCAGGGCCGTGAACCAGGAGTTGCCGAGCCCGCCGACCTGGAAGCCGATGTTGTAGGTATCCGAGCCCCCGTCGCCGGAGCCGGTTGTCGTGCCGCCATCGCCGGAGTCCCCGTCACCGGAGTCTCCGTCACCGGAGTCCCCGTCACCGGAGTCGCCGTTTCCACCGGTACAGCCTGCGAGTCCCGTCGTGACGAATGTCGCTGCAGTGCCTGCTCCTTTCAGCAGCCGTCGTCGGCGTACGCCGTCTGTCATACGCGAAGGCAGTTGACTGACTCGTTTTTAATTCTTTGCAATGTGACAATAGTAGTATCGATGTCAGTTTTTCACAAGGCCAGGGACCGTCAGACTTGCAACGCGCGCTTACGGTACCGCTCGATGCCGGTATACAGCAGTATCGCCGCCAACAGGATAACGCCGTTTGTCATTCGTATAACAGTTGGCTGGATATCAAGCATCACCAGGCCGGCCTGTATCGTGCCGAGCAGGAGCACCCCGCCCAATGCCCCGAGGATGTTCCCCCGGCCGCCGAAGATGCTGATACCGCCGATGACCGCCGCCGCGAACGCCGGAAACAGCGAGCCGTCCCCCAGTGAGGGGGTTGCCGCGCCCAGGAAGCCGGTGTATAGCAGGCCGCTGACCCCCGCCAGCGCCCCCGAAATGACGTACACCACCAGCACGACGCGGGCGGTGTTGATACCGGCTTCCTGTGAGGCCCGCTCGTTGCCGCCAACGGCGTACACCGCCAGCCCGAACGGGCGGTACTTCAGCAGGAACGCGGCGACAGCGAACAGCGCCACCAGCACCACCACCGCCACTGGCACCCCTGGAAGTAGCTCCCCGCCGCCGGGGTAGAGGTACTGCTCGGGCACGTCCGTGATTGGGTAGGTGGAGGCGGCGATGGTCGCCCCGCGGAAGATGATGAGGAACGCGAGGGTCTGCAGGAACGGGTTCACCCCCAGGTAGGCCACTGACACGCCGTTGAGCAGCCCCAGCAGTGCCCCCACAAGGACGATGACGCCGATACCGACGATTGCTGGCGTACCGGGGAACCACTGGGCCATGAACAGTCCGGTCACCATCGCCGAGAACCCCGCTAGCGACCCGATTGACAGGTCGAAGTGGCCGCTCAGCAGGCAGATCGACTCCGCCAGCGCGAGCGTCCCGAGCGCGGCGCTGGACAGCAGCAGGAACCGGATGTTCGAGACGGTGAGAAACGACTCCGGAAGCACGATCGAGAATCCGAGGAACGTGACGACCAGTATCGGCCAGACCAGGTTGTCCAGCAGCAGCAGCGTCAGGTTGTCCCCCACCTCGACGTCAACCATCCTGTCGACGACGGACATTCAGGTCCCCTCCCGGTTGCGGCTGACGTATCGCTCCATCCGGGCGGTCGGTCGACGGTCTGTTACTAAAACGTACCGCAGCCCACCGGCCAATGCTTATAGCCGGGTCGGGCCACGCGGACCTATGGGCACCACCAGCTACGACTTTGACGGCGAGACGGCGGTCGTCACCGGCGGTTCTTCCGGCATCGGGCGGGCCATCGCCCGCCGGTTCGGCGCAGCGGGCGCGACGGTCCTGGTCGCGGACGTACGCGAGGCGCCGAAGGACCGCGGCGAGGAGGTCCCCACCCACGAACTGATTGCCGACGAGGGGGGCCGCGCCCGCTACGTGGAGACGGACGTCACCGACCCAGAGGAACTGGCGGCGCTCGTCGAGGCAGCCCGCGAGTTCGGCGGCGTGGACGCGATGGTGAACAATGCCGGAATATTCACCGACAGCCCGCTGCTCGACACGGAGCCGGCGGCGCTGGATCGGCTGTTTGCGGTGAACGTTCGGGGGGTATTCTACGGTTGTCAGGCCGCCGCTCGCGACATGCTCGATCGCGGGGAGCCGGGCTGTATCGTCAACACCGCCTCCATCAGTTCCAACGTTGCTCAGTTCGGCCAGGTAGGCTACGACGCCTCAAAAGGCGCCATCCGGATGATAACCCGCGGGGCGGCCCTGGAACTGGCCGAGCACGGGGTCCGGGTGAACGCCGTCGCGCCGGGACAGATCGCCACGGAGATCAGCGAGGGCTGGACGGCTGAGGCTCGTGATGGTGAGTTCGTGAAGCCAGTGCCGCTGGACCGGGCCGGCACGCCCGGAGACGTCGCTGGCCCGGCGCTGTTCCTCGCGAGCGAGGACGCCGGCTACGTCACCGGCGCCCTGCTGGACGTCGACGGCGGCTGGCAGGCGTTCTGAACGGCTATACCACTACTGAATCTCCGAGAGGTCGACGGCCGCGTCCGACTGGACCCACGCGTGGCGGCGCTGCTCGTGGTAGATGACCGTCCGGCCGTCCCGGCGCTCTAGGTCGTCACAGGCAGCGACCGCATCCCACCCCTCCCGGTCGGCGGTCCCGACGTGTTCGCGTTCGGTGTCGGTGTCACCCATCCCATTCCACCCGGGCGAACGGTCGTGCTACAGCGTTGTGGATGGTGACGCTAAGCACGTAGTGTCACCGCGCCTCCGGCAGGCCCAAGCGCCCCGCGTCCGAACCGTCACCGATGACTGACAGCGGCTTCGGACTCCAGGCAACGATGCCGGTCGTGCTGCGGTTCCCTCTCGGAGTCCTCGCGGGGGTGGTGGCGACGCTGGCGATGGACGCCGCGATGGCGCGGCTCCCGGAGGGGGCCACCCCGCCGACGGTAGCGGCGGGCGTGCTGACCGAGACCCATCCGGACGCCGCCCCCGGCCGGCTGGCGGCGGCGGTCCACTACCTCGCGGGGGGGCTGACCGGCCCGCTGTTCGTCTGGCTGCTGCTCGCCGGCGAGGCGCTGCTCGGGGTCGGCCCCCTTGCCACAGCACTGTCGGCGCTCCTCCTGATCGTGCTGATGATCGGCTTCTTCGTGCTCGTCGTCCTTCCGCGGGCCGGCCTCCAACGGGGGCGGCGCCGCACCGTCGCCCGCGACTGGGCGGTGTCGGCGGCCGTCTACTGTGCAGTGTTGGTGCCGCTGGTCGCGGCCGGCTCCACTCTGCTGTGACGCCGGTCTTTTGAGGGCCCCGGTCCCCTACCGTGACTGCAGTCGGCGAGCACTATCATCCGGCCGGCACCGGCCACCACCCCGGGGAAGACCGCGTCGTCGGCACCGGCGACCCCGTCGCTCTTCTGCGGGTGGTCGACGACGAGAGGCGCCGGGGCCACGAGAGGGAACTGCTCCAACTACTGGCCGACGCGCTGGAGGGGTTCGGGCTGGCCGCCGACCCTGATTCCAGGCTCGTCCCGGGCCAGGCGCTGAACGATGCCCTGTCCGCGCTGTACTGGAGGGATCGGCGGCTGCTGCCCTGACCGGAACCGCAAGCGCCTCGTGGAGGGCCCGAGCACTCTCCGTATGGCATACCCTTCCGGGGTCGCCCGGCTCCGCGGCGACGGCCGCGGATGGACGCTGCTGGCGATAGCGCTTGGCTGGGTGTTCGTCCTCGGTGGGCGTTTCCTGGTTCCGGCCGTGCTCCCGCAGGTGAAGGCGGCGTTCAGCGTCGGCGACTTCGGCGCCGGCGTCGCCGTCACCATCATCTGGGGGGCGTACGCGCTGATGCAGTCCCCCGCCGGTCTGCTGATCGACCGGCTGGGCGAGCGCCGCCTGCTCGCTGGCAGTCTATTGCTCACCGCTGCGAGCATCGTCGTGATCGGCGCCGCCCCGGCGTTCCTTGCCTTCCTGGTTGGCTGTGCCGCGTTCGGGCTCACGACCGGGCTGTACGGCCCCGCCCGGGGGACCGCCCTCTCACGGACGTTCCCGGACAACGACGGTACAGCCATCGGCGCCACTCTCGCGGCCGGCTCCGTCGGCTCAGCGGTACTCCCCTTTCTCGCCGGCGCGCTCGTCGGGACATACAGCTGGCGGCTGATCGTCGGCGGGCTGGCCGTGCCGTTGGCGCTGGGTGGCCTGCTCGTCTGGCGGGCCGTGCCGGAGGTCGGCGGCGGGACCGCCCGCGCTCCGCCTGGCCAGCTCGCCTGGGACGTGCTCCGGGCGGTCCGCATTCGCGGTGTCACAATCGCCGTCGCCGCGGTGACACTAATGCTGTTCGCCTTCCAGGGGCTGTCCGCGTTCCTGGTCACGTATCTCGTCTCCGTCAAGGAGTTCGACCAGGCGACCGCGGCGGCGGCGTTCTCGCTTCTGTTCGTCGGCGCAGCCGTCTCGCAACTGGCCGCCGGACGGTTGGCCGACCGGTTTGGCGACCGGCCCGTCCTCGTCGGCGTCGCCGTGCTGAGCGTCCCCCTGCTGGTCGCGATGCCTTTCGTCGAAGGGGTCCTCCCCGTGGCGGCGCTATCGCTGCTGCTGGGCACGCGGTTGGGGGTCGCACCCGTCTCGAACGCCTACGTCATCGCTGTCCTGCCGGACTCGGTCACCGGCACCGCGTGGGGCGCACTCCGGACGGCGATGTTTCTGCTCGGAGCGGGCGGCTCCACCGTCGTCGGCGCGATGGCCGACGCCGACCTGTTCGACGAGTCCTTCTTCCTACTGGCGGCGCTGACGGCCGCCGGGGCGCTGCTGTACGCCCTGCTCCCCGACCGGACAGCCGCGTAGAGGCGGCGCCGACCGCAAGAGTCGTCCGTGTGACCGCCGAGAGTTTCCACGCATGAGCGACCCACACTTGAACTACGTCGATGGAGAGTGGACCACCAGCACGAGCGGCGAGACGTTTCCGGTGCACAACCCCGCAGACACCGACGATGTGGTTGGCCGGTTCCAGGCCTCGACCAAGGCCGACGCCGAGGCGGCGGTCGGCGCTGCTGTCGCCGCACAGGAGGCGTGGGCCGACACCCCCGGACCCGAGCGGGGCGCGGTGCTGGCCCGGGCGGCCGAGCAGCTGGCCGGGCGCAGGCAGGAGCTGACCGAGACCCTCACTCGCGAGGAGGGCAAGACACACGACGAGGCCGCGCCGGAGGTCGGACGGGCCATCGACATCTTCCGGTACTACGCTCAGAAGGCCCGGGACCGCGGCGGGGATGTGAGGGCCCCGAGCGGCCGGGACCAGCGCCTCTACACCGTCGAGGAGCCCTTGGGGACAGTGGCGCTAGTGACGCCGTGGAACTACCCCATCGCCATCCCGGCCTGGAAGATGGCGCCCGCGCTGGCGGCCGGCAACACTGCCGTCCTGAAGCCGGCATCGCTGGCGCCGACCGTCGCCGGCGAGGTAGTAGCGGCGCTCGACGACGCCGGCCTGCCCGACGGCGTGCTCAACTTCGTCACCGGAAGCGGCAGCGTCGTCGGTGACGCGCTCGCGACCGACAACCGGGTGGACGCCGTCTCGTTCACCGGGAGCTCCGCGGTCGGCAACGCCGTCTATGGAACCGCCACCGACGACGGCAAGCGCGTCCAGACGGAGATGGGCGGGAAGAACCC
>CAZLOO010000054.1:3633-11277 GCA_964561055.1 uncultured Halobacteriales archaeon | reverse complement strand
TCATTCGTGGTCCGGATGGTCGCCGAGCTGTTCGTTTGCTTCAGTTGAGACATCATTCCACTCGGTGTTCGTCTCGGCCGCGTGGGCAGCGTTCTCTTTGTACGCCTCTGCAAGCTCTGTTTCCGTCGGCTCCATCCGCTCGTCAATCGCTTCCTGGACGAGCTGAGAGAGGTTAATTCCTGCTTCATCCACCCACTCTGACTGGTCCTCTCGGATCGTGACGTTCTTTCGTTCCATGGTAGTGTGTACTGAGTGTGTATGAATAAGTCTGACGGCACAGGTGATGCCTATCGAATCAATCGGAACCTGTCGTATCACCAGCAACCACAGCGAGCGACACCTGTCGCACCACCGTAATCCGCTGTCAGTCTAACCGCCGGACAGCACGGCGATTAAATGTATTCCTTGAAGCAGCGTACCGGATTTCCGGCGAGTCCACTTCCGCCTTATCCGCCATTTTCGAGGATATCAGCCTCTCTACCGCCACCTTAGTAAGGGCATTACTGGAACCGGGAAAAATTCGTTACGAGTCGTGACAGGGGTCATCGCTGACTTGGATTCGCGTTTCCCACCACGGAGAGTGACGAGATAATCAATCGGTCGTTGACGCTGTGACGATTCGTTTAGCTCTTTCCAAACGCAGCGGTATCTATCTGGACGTTGGTAGTGGACCAGTGCAAGACTTAGCAGTACGCACGAGTCCTTGAATAGTTGTACATGCTCCTGAATAGGGGTTATACCGTCTGAAGGTATGTCTCCATCTCCTGTCGCACGTCATCGACGGTCGCGTCGGTCGCTTTTGCGGGTTGCTTTGTGATCATCCAGTCTTTGAGTGTGAGAACTGACCACGGAGAGACGTAGGACGTTCGGGGGAGGCGTCCCGTTTCGAATCTGTTGGCGGTGAGTTCGATCGCCTCAGTTCGAGCCGTCGTCGTGATCACGACCGCGATGTACTCCTGGCCATAGAAGGGGACGTGATCGTTCGAGAGGATCAGATACGGGCGTTTCGGGTTGTTGCCGAACGGGTCTTCGGCGATAACGATAGCGCCCTGCGGGTACGCCATCTGCTACTGCTCCTCGTCGCTTAGGTCGGGTAACTCGTCAGCCCACCCGTCGTTCTGTGCGTACCAGTCATCACTGTACGTGGAGGCTGCCGTCTCGACCCCAAGGAATGCAGCTGTCGCTGCTGCGATCCGGTCGTCTACGGCGGCTGCCCAATACGGTTCCTTGTGACGAACAAGGCCCGCTGTTTCGAGCCGCTGCAGTGTCGGTCCGATGCTCCCACGCGGAATGCCAGTTTCGTCTGCCAGTTCTGCTGGTGTGTATCCGACGGTCGGATTCTCCAGCAGGAACTCTAGCAACTGCCTCGCGTTGGTCCCTTCTGATAGGTCAATGCGTGGGTTCCCGGGTTCATGTGTTTCAAAGTCGACGGGCATATACGACGATTGTATTCGGACTGTATTAGAAGCTTGGAATAGGCCAGGGACCGAAACTGGAGCACAGAGGTAATTATTACCAGATTGCGCATACAATTATCCAAGGATTCCTGCACGCTGTTAATTTGCTTTCGACCGCGTCCGATTGTGTATAGGTCCTCTGTCCTCCGCATCTTGCCCGTCGATCGCATCAACTTTCGATAAATTCGACAATGTCTGTAACATCTGCATCTTCATCTTATTTAGTACAAACTGCAAGACAGCACGAGAATTAAACGGATTCTTTGAAACGGTGTAACGGATTCCCGGCGAGTCCATCGCAGTCTTACTCCGGAGCAAACCCGCGAACTTCTCCATCAGTTTGCTCGACGCAGATCAATAGCTCTCGACGTCGAGGCTTGGGATTCGCTGGAAGTGTTCCGGATTCCCGGTGATTACCGGTTCATCGCGGACGATGCCCGTCGCGCCGATAGTGGCATCGCCGAAATCAATCCGCTCGCCTTGTTTCCGGAGTCGTCCATCGATACGTCCCGCTTTGCGCGCAACCTCCTCGGTCGTCGGGAGGATCGGCCTCGATTCGACGACGTACTCGATCTTCCGCCGTTCCCGCTCCGGTAGGTCGCTCGCACCGACGCCGATGTACAGTTCCTGCAACGTCATCGCGGGCACGTTTTGATCGATGCCGTCCGCTTCGATTTCGTCGACCTTCCCGAGCGCCGCGTCGTCGGTGCTCATCACGTCGATGAGAAACGACGTATCGAGAATCATTCCATCCGGCCCAGCATCCGCTCGATCCCCTCGTCGTGGTCTCGGTGGCTCTCCTTGATCATCCCGCGAAACGCGTCTGCTTCATCGTCGGACAGGACTCCGGCAAGTTCGCGGAGCGACGGGCTGCCGACGAGCCGCTCCAGCGTCTCACTGAGCGTCTCACCCTCTCGATTGTGCGCCTTGATGCGGGCGTGGAGTTCCTCGGAAACGCGGATCGTCTTGGTCGCTTCGCTCATGTCGTATACAATCGTATACAAACTAATCAGAGTTTTCCATATCCAGCGTAGCGGATCTGCGGCGAGCCGGGGCGTTCCTCCCCGGCGAGTCCACTTCTGCCTTATACGCTATTTTCGGAGTCTTCAGGACCTCTACCACCGGCTAAGTATGGCATTATTGAACCCGCGTAGAATTCGTTACGGCTCATGTCGGGGGCTATTGCTGGCTTGGATTCGTGTTCTGCGACACAGAGACGGGTGAAATACTCAATCGGCCACTGCTCCCGATTAGACTCGTCTCGTGACGCCGCCGCGCATAGCAGGAGTGACGTGCCTCGATGACGTCAGTAGCAATGAAAGGGTTTCCAGACGCTGGTGAGGAGAGGAATCATATCATCACATCTCGGCTCTGATATTAGAAGAGACCAGTAGTCGCGCTGGCCGAGACATCACACCCTGATCGCGTCAGATCTTACCGGCCTCGCTTGTTCCCGGCAGGTCTCGAAGAGATCGACCGCCCATGCATGGACGGTCTCGTTGTCAGTTTTCAATCCTCCTTTCAGAGTCCCCTGCTCGTCAGTGAGATTGATTCCGACAGTACCGTTGACAATTCCGACAGAGACTGGTATATCCTCGTAGACGAAATAGCGCGCGTTCTCTTGATTGAGTATCTCGCGGAGCCGCCGGGCTGAAGGCCGATGGCTCCGGATGGTTTCGAGGATTTCGGGTGTGATAACCAACTCAATGCGCGTGTCCTCTTGGACGGTCAATTCCCATTGATTTTCGATGAGTTCCGGAGCAGACTCGCGTGCGATTCCCCGAATCCGGTCGCCCGAGCGGTGAAACTCGACGACCCGTCGAAGGAGGACAGTGGTGTCGGTCTCATCGACTAGGATGAGTTCGGCATCCCGGAGACACCGGATGTCGAACGTCAGCAGGTCCGCTGGCAACCCCCGCATGGCCTTTCGTAACTTATGTTTGGCCTCCAGTTCGTCTACTAAGCGAGTGAATTCCTCGTACACCCAATCGCCGAGCAGTGTTGCCGTGTACTGTCGGCCCGAGCGGGTGACCCACTCCCGGTCTTCGAATTCGCGGAGGATGCGTGCGATCGTGACCCGCGACGCATCGACATGGTCAACGAGTTCGTCCCGGTGCTGCGACCCGTCGACGAGTCTTTCGAAAACGGCCACCCGATTGTTGGAGTTTGCGAGAAACGCGATGTCGTCTATTGCGGTGTTCATGTGTAGTGCTACCGGGTACCACTATTAGAGTCTGTGGGACGATTAAAATGGGACTCTTAGTCGACAGAAGCCGACCGGAACTGTCTGGTGCAAGGCCATTCGTTCCCGGTTCCGATGATATCGTGATTAACGAAGACACCGTGAACAGACATCACGAGATAATATGAAGAGTTGCCTCCGAGAACGGCCGCGTGAAGTCCATATTTAAAGGGATGCGACCGCAAGACAACAACGGAAGCCGAAATTAAAAAGAGGGCGCGTCAATTTCGGAAGAGATAATAAATGAGGGTAACCTGAACCTCGTGGACGAACTTATTTCGCGCTGTAGTTCCTCGCAGCGGTGGTCGCCCTCCGATATCTTATCATCCGCGAGTGCATACTGATGGGCCTCCTCGACGCCGTAGCCGCAAGCACGGTACCTGATCTCGGTGGGATCGTGATGGAGGATGTACCGCTCGTAGAGGTGGAGCAGTTCCGTGCGCCACACCTCGTTCAGCGGGACACCCACACGTCGCGCGGTCGGCGGCGAAATCACCTCGCCGTCGTATTCGACGCGGTAGAACGCGTTGTACTTCGCCATCGTCTCGTGGGGCTTGTAGACGATATCGTGGCCCAGCGCCTCCATCTCGACTCTCGGTTCGGGCGGTGACGATTCGGCGGTGGTCAGCGTGTTCTGTGCCACATCATTCACTCCCATGCGCCAGCGCGTCGGGTAGTCCCGAATCGAGACTTCGTGCCGCCGGAGGAAAACGGCGGGCCCAATATGTGAGGCCAGACCCTCAACCCCCCCACGGGAGCGAGCTGGGGTCTGGTTACCGTCGTAGCGGCGCCTCTCCTCGCTTGAGGTAGAACGATTGTCCCGCTGGTTTCAGACCTCCTCCCGGGCCCCTAATTGCTCGTAGCGGGTCAGTGTGTTCTCGGCCTGCTCGATGAGTGCGGGGACGAACATCTCGCCGCTGTCGAGCATCTTCACGGCTCGCTCGCCGCGCTCGCGGGCCTCCTCGCGGAACGCGATCATCCGCTTGGCTTTCTCGACCTCCGCCCGCGAGGGGGCGAACCCTCGGTGGACCGGCCCGAGATGGCTGGGGTGGAGCACGAGCTTCCCGTCCATCCCCATCCGGGCGGCGCGATTACAGTGCTCGAACTCGTAACCATCGGGAGTGTAGTCGCCGTCGGTCAGCAGCGAATAAAGCGATGGTGGCCCCCCGATGGCGTCGATCCCCAGCTCACTCGCGACGCTGCTCAGCTCCAGACGCACCGGATCGAAGACGGAGTGAACCTCCGCCAGCCGGTGTTCGTCGTCCCGGAGGGTGCCGAGGCTTACCGAGAAGTCGCCGGGGCCAAACACAAGCGCGTCAACCCGGTCGTCGACGGAAGCCAGATCGAAGGCCCTCCGGCGACTATAGGGGGTTTCGATCATCAACGCGAGACCGACACTGCCGATCTTGAGGCCGGCCTGCCGCTCCAAGGCCTCCATCCGCTCGACCAGCTGCCGGAGCCGATCGATAGACCGCAGCATCGGCACGACCAGCCCGTCAAGCCCGGCGGGGACGAGCGTCTCGACGTCGGCCTCCCAGTAGGGCGAATCCAGCGCGTTCATCCGGGGGTAGAACGCAGCCCCGTCCGGACCGCCGCTGGAAGCGATGTCTGCCAGTAGCTCCCGGGCGCGTTGCTTCTCGCGCTCCTGGCGTCCCTCATCGGGATAGGTCGTGCCATCCTCCAGGTCCGGAACGAGCACGTCCGCGGCCGTGTTGGCACTGCTCCTGATTGTCTCCTCCTCGCCGGCGGGGGGCAACAGCCACCCGACGCGGTCGTACGCTGTCGCCATACGACGGGCCGATTGCCCGTCGGCGGTTTATACTCTCCCCCGTTCACTCCATCTCCCCGGCGTCCAGCCCGACCCGCTCGAACAGCTCCCGGGGGTTTGTCCGTCCCCGGCGGCCACCTCCTCTGCGATGTCGAGTACCGCCTCGACGTGCCCGGTCGGGACCGCGACGACCCCGCTGCCGTCGGCGACCACCACGTCGCCCAGGTGGACGTTCACTCCACCAACGCTGACAGGAATCCCCGTGTCCTCCAGCACCAGCCGACCCGGCGCGGGGGAAACGTAGCCGGCGTGGACTGGAACGCCCTGTGCGGCGACCTTCTCCGATGTCCCGGCAGCCGGCGTTCGTGACAGTGCCAGTCGCGTCCTCAGCAGCGTACTCGAGGGTTATGCGCGAGCCGAACAGGCAGACATCGGACTTGTTGACCACCTCCGCAACGACGTCGTCTCCCTGGTCGATGTCGTCGAGATACGGCACCGGCGAGAGGTTGTCGTACCACATCTCAGGGCGCTTCTCGACGTCCGAGCGCACCGCGGTCGGCTCCTCCCGCGGCGGCCGGTAGCGGGCGGTGAACGCGATCCCCACGCCGGCGTGGCTCATCCTCTTGTCGTCCCGAAACACGGGGCCCATCGAGCGGTTCACCAGGCACTGCTGGTCGTTGGTGTGAAAGCCGAGGACGTTGAGGGCGTCCACCACGTCCGGCACTCGGTCGCCGTAGCGGTCTATCAGCGCCACACGGTCGTCGGGGTCGGTGCCGGTCATGGCTCACGGCCCCGCATTGACGGTCATAACCCTTCGCTGCCCGTCCCTGAACGACGGCTCTAAACGGGTACCACGCCAGGCCGCCGTATGGACAAGCGCCGGCTGGCACTGACACTGGGGCTGGTGGGGCTGGGTTTTCTGGCGCTGTTGCACACGGTGCTAGCGCTGGCGTTCGACACCGGTCTGAGCACCCTCGGCGTGCTCATGCTCGTGCTCGTCGGAGTGGGGCTGCTGGTAGTCACCCTGCGGGGCGACCGGGCCCCGGAGCCGTGAAATCGCTGACGAGTTTCATTAGGTTCATACGCCAGCGACCGAACATGTCGGTAGTGAGCCATCCCCACAGCTTCCGTGACAGCACCCAGATCGTCCTACCAGCGGGGGCCATCGACGGCCTCCGCGAGGACCTAGAGGCGGAGTTCACGGTGACTCTCGCCGAGGACGACGATCGGGTTCGGCTCATCGGTAGCCCGGTGGTGATCAGCGACGTGTCGGGCTGGCTGATCCGCCATGGCGTGTCGGTGCCCTGACCCCGTTTGAGAAGGCTTAAAGCCGCGAGGAGAGTCCTTGAGCACATGGCAGGAACCATCGAAGTGCTCGTCCCCGGCGGGCAGGCGACCCCTGGGCCGCCGCTGGGCCCGGAGCTCGGGCCGACACCGGTGGACGTGCAGGCGGTCGTCTCGGAGATCAACGACCTCACCGCGGCGTTCGACGGGACGGAGGTGCCGGTGACCGTCGATTACGAGGACGACGGCTCGTTCAGCATCGACGTGGGAGTGCCACCGACGGCGGCGCTCATAAAAGACGAGCTCGGCTTCGAGACCGGAGCCGGCCGGCCCCACCAGGAGTTCGTCGCGGACATGAGCATCGAGCAACTGACGACTATCGCCGAGCAAAAGCTGCCTGACCTGCTGGCCTACAACCTGAAGGGTGCCGCAAAGGAGGTCGCCGGTACCTGCGTCTCGCTGGGGGTCACCATCGAGGGGGAGGATCCCCGCGAATTCAAAGAACGCATCGACGCCGGGGAGTATGACGACCGGTTCGCGGCGGCCGCCGAGGCCTAAGCCGCTTCGACGCCTTTAAACGCCTGTCCCGACCATCTCAATACGAGACAGGCATCGCCTGTGTCACGCCGTAGCAGCCGCGAGGCGTACTACGGAGGTGGAAGATGGCAGATCAGGACATAGAGCAGGCGGTCGCTCGCGCAATCGAGGAGGCCCCGCCGCGGAACTTCCGTGAGACAGTGGACCTCGCTATTAACCTGCGCGATCTCGACCTCAACGACCCGCAGAACCGCATCGACGAGGGTGTGGTCCTGCCCAGCGGCACGGGACAGGACACCCGCATCGTCGTGTTCGCTACCGGCGAGACGGCGCTCCGCGCACAGGACGCCGCCGAC
>CAZLOO010000054.1:0-3623 GCA_964561055.1 uncultured Halobacteriales archaeon | reverse complement strand
ACATCGGCCGCTACCTGGGGACCGTGCTTGGCCCCCGGGGGAAGATGCCGACACCGCTGCAGCCGGACGACGACGTCGTCGAGACGATCTCCCGGATGCGCAACACCGTACAGCTGCGTTCCCGTGACCGGCGGACGTTCCACACGCGCGTCGGCGCCGAGGACATGTCCGCCGAGGAGATCGCCGATAACATCGACGTGATCATCCGGCGGTTAGAGGCTAACCTCGAGAAGGGCCCGCTGAACATCGATTCCATCTATGTGAAGACCACGATGGGACCGGCCGTGGAGGTGGCCTGATGGCTACCGAGACCGAGCGCCAGACCGAGACGATTCCGAAGTGGAAGCGCGAGGAGGTCGACGCGCTGGTGGAGCTGCTGTCCGGGTACGACAGCGTCGGCGTGGTGGACATCGCCGGCATCCCGTCCCGCCAGCTCCAGCAGATGCGCAAGGGCATCCACGGCACCGCGGAGCTCCGGGTGTCCCGGAACACGCTGCTCCAGCGGGCGCTGGAGGAGGTCGGTGGAGGCCTCGGCCAGCTCACCGAGCACGTCAGCGGCCAGGTTGGCCTGATCGGCACCAACGAGAACCCGTTCGGGCTGTTCAGGCAGCTAGAGGCCTCGAAGACGCCAGCACCGATCAACGCCGGCGAGGTCGCCCCCAACGATATCGTCATCCCGGAGGGCGACACCGGCATGGACCCTGGGCCCTTCGTCGGCGATCTCCAGCAGGTTGGCGCGGACGCCCGCATTCAGGACGGCTCGATCGTTGTCCTGGCGGACTCGACGGTGCTGGAGGCCGGTGAGGAGGTCAGCGCGGATCTCGCGAACGTGCTCTCGGAGCTGGGCATCGAGCCTAAGGAGGTCGGGTTGGACTTGCGGTCGGTGTACTCCGACGGCGTGCTGTTCGAACCCGAGGAGCTTGCGATCGACATCGAGGAGTACCGCGCCGACGTGCGGGCGGCGGCCGCCGCCGGGCGCAACCTCTCGATCAACGCCGGCTACCCGACCGCGAGCACCGCCGGCGCCCTGCTGAGCAAGGGCGCCAGCGAGGCCCGCTCGCTGGCGGTGTTCGCGGCGATCGAGAGCCCGAACGTCGCCGAGGACCTCGTCCGGAAGGCCGACGCCCAGCTTCGCGCGCTGGCAGGCAGTATCGATGACGAGGAGGCCCTGCCCGAGGAGCTCCGTGGAGAGCCCGAGACGGTCGAGGAGGCCGAGGGCGATGCTGATGCCGAGATCGAGGAGGAACAGACCGACGAGAAAGAAGCCGAAGCCGACGCCGCCGAAAGCGAAAACGAGGAAGACGATGACGATGACGACAGCGGCGACGCGCTCGGCGCGATGTTCGGGTAACGGCCGACAGATACACTACGACACAACCACGAGGTCACACAGATGGAATACGTATACGCTGCGCTCATCATCAACGAAGCGGACGGTGAACTGAACGAGGAGAACATTACCGGGGTCCTGGAGGCCGCGGGCGTCGACGTGGAAGAGTCCCGCGTCAAGGCCCTCGTCGCTGCGCTTGAGGACGTCGACATCGAGGAGGCAATCGACTCCGCGGCTGCGGTGCCGGCAGGCGGTGCCGGCGGTGCGGCCGGCGGCGCGACGGCCGAAGAAGAGGAGGCCGAGGAGGCTGACGCCGAGGAAGAGGAGGCCGAGGAGGCTGACGCCGAGGAAGAGGAAGACGATGACGACGACGCCGGCGGCGAGGGCCTCGGTCAGCTGTTCGGCTGAACCGGTCCGACCTTCTCAGTTTATATGTCGCCCAGCGGCGCCACCGGCCGGTAGGACGTGAACCGCACCTGGTCGGGATCGCCCGACAGTAACGGCTGTAGCCTGCGCTCCCACTGCTGCCATCGCTCGGGGTACTCGGCCGGCGGTAGGGGGTCCCCGGGCGGCCCCCACAGCGCCTCCCACGCCCCCCGGCTCTCATAGATCCAGATTGCGGTGTACTGGCCCTCCCGCTCGCCCTTGATACCCTCAAGGAAGTGGTGCTCGGCCAGTCCCGGGAGGTCGAAGAGCCCGTCGCGCTCGGCCTCGGCGACGGCCTGCTCGAACTGCTCGTCGGTGATTGCGGGGGCGAGTTCGTACTCGTGGATGCTCGTGACGGTCACGTGCTGGCCCGGTTCGTATCGGGTATAAGTGTTTGTCTGTAATGTATGACTGCCTAAGCCGTGCCCGTGACGTGCACGCTCTACAACTCCGCCGATACCGCCCTGAAAACCTAACCGGGATATGTGTCTGACCGGCTGACAGCGGATGAATCAGACAGCCGTTCACGGCTTCCCGCCTGTCGACAACAGGAGCGGTCAGGGTGACCGGAACAACAGGATACCCGAGTGACGTCTCTACTCGGGCTCCAACGCGTGCCAGGAGAGCTTCGGGTCGCGGGCGGCGCTCACCTGGTCAATGCGGGCGGCAGTGGTCCGCTCGGGCGCCCGCCCGACCGCCTCTGGGCCCTCCTCGCGGACGGCGTTGAACGCTGCCGCGAGCTGGTCCAGCGTCTCGCGGCTCTCGGCCTCGGTTGGCTCAGTCATCAGTGCCTCGTCGACGATTTCCGGCCACTTGGTGGTCGGGGGGTGGACGCCGTAGTCCAGCATCCGCTTTGCGACGTCGGCGGCGTCCATCCCAGCGCTGGCGACGAACTCGTGGTGGAACGGGCCGAACGGGATCTCGTAGTCGATCTCCCCGGCGAGGTAGTTGGCATTGAGTACTGCCTTGGCGCTGGTGTCGGCCAGCCCCTCGTCCCCGAGCCGGCTGATGTAGGCGTACGCCTTCACCAGTACCAGCCAGTTCCCCTCGTGACCGTGGACCTTGCCGATGGTCTTTTCGGGGGTGTATCGCTCGAAGCGATCCTCCTCGCCGTCGACGGGCCGGACGTGGGGGTCCGGGAGATACGGCTCCAGCTCCTCGACAACGCCGACCGGGCCAGCCCCGGGGCCGCCGCCGCCGTGAGGGGTGGCGAACGTCTTGTGGACGTTGTAGTGCATCACGTCGAAGCCCATGTCCCCCGGGCGACAACGCCCGAGCAGGGCGTTCAGGTTGGCACCGTCGTAGTACAGCAGACCGCCGACGCCGTGGACCATGTCTGCTATCTCCTCGATGTCGCGCTCGAACAGCCCCAGTGTGTTGGGGTTCGTGAGCATCAGCGCCGCCGTCTCCTCCCCCACCGCCGCCTCCAGGGCGTCCAGGTCGACGCGACCGTCCTCGGCACCCGGGAGTTCGACGACGTCGTAGCCTGCCATGGCGGCGCTTGCGAAGTTGGTCCCGTGGGCGCTCTCGGGGACGACCACTTCAGAGCGGTCCTCGCCGTTGTGTTCGTGGTGGGCTCGCGCGACGAGAATACCCGCAAACTCCCCGGCCGCCCCGGCCGGCGGCTGCAACGACACCGCAGCCATTCCGCCGATCCGCGCCAGGTAGTCCTGCAGCCCCGCCAGCACCGCGAGCGTCCCCTGAGCGTGTTCTGCCGGGCGGTCCGGGTGGACCGCCGCATCCGGCAGGGCAGCGACATCCTCGGTGAAGCTGGGGTTGTACTTCATCGTACACGAGCCGAGCGGGAACGGGCCGCTCTCGACCCCGTAGTTCATCTGCGAGAGCCGGGTGTAGTGCCGGGCCAGCT
>CAZLOO010000053.1:0-11353 GCA_964561055.1 uncultured Halobacteriales archaeon | reverse complement strand
CGCCGGCGGCGCCTGATCCGGGACCGGGTAGTAGCCGAGCAGGACGAGGTTTACCGCATCAGAGACGGTGAGTAAGTCCTTCGCCGGACGCTCGTCGTTCGAGACGTCGACCGGCACGAGAATCGTTGAACCACCGGTCAGGGACATATAATAAGGCTACTGCCCGCACGCTTATATCTGTGGCCGCCCGCTATCTGCAAGGGCGGGCCGGTCGTGCAGTTGATACTTGGGCTGACTGTGTTCTGAATAAAGACACTTGACAGGTAGAGCCATCCTATCGGTCGCCTGATACAGGAAGCATCAACGAACGTCCTACTGACGTCGTTGCTGGAGCAATCGGATTACTGGTAGAGGCTGAGTCTGATGTCCTGCGGGCTGTTCTCAACGGGGACGAACAGTCCGCCGTTCGCGGGGGCCGCCACAGTCGCCTCGGTGTCGAGCCCCCGCCGCCGGTCGCTGGCCTCGATACCGAGCGCGGCGAGGCCGTCGCCGAGGGCATAGGCGACCTCGCTGTCGACGGCGAGCACCCGCGCGTCCGGCCGACTCCACATCTCGTCGCCGCGGATCGTGAACGCCGTCACCCCGCCGCCCCGCAGATTGAGAAAGACGCGGTCGTCGACGATCGTCTGACCACGGAACACGTGATTACCAAGGGCGAACTTAATACGCTACGTGACTGTTCAGGGCGACTTGCCAGATGGCGAGAGTACATCAATGCGGGCGCCAACGTCTCCCTTTACGACGGAGACATTCCGTACAATGTGTTCGTGTTCGAAGAGACAGTCGTCCTCGGCAAAAGAAGGCACCCATTTGTGAAAAGCGAACGTGAGACAGTGCAAACCTGGGCCAGCGAAAAGATTGAGTCGTACCGGGAAGGGGCCGAGCGACTCCATCCGGACACCCTCGTGGGGACCTCCACCGTTGCTCAGGAAGAACGATAGTAATGAATGTACTCCCTGTATTCAGCACGACCGCTGAAAACTATCACCGTTTGAGGGTCTCAACAAGGCCCTCCGTGTCGGTATTCGGATCCGAGCAGTAGTCGACGATCTGTTCGGGAATCACGACGAAGGCCGGGGATTCGTCCTGTCCGACTACCGTCGGTTGACGCCGAGTTCACTGACAAGCCCTGTGCCACCGTGTGCGGGGCAGTTGATCCGAGATCACCACACTCCCGGTCGGGAGGCCGATGTCGGCGAGGCTCTGGCCGGCAACGGGCGCTCCCGGGGCGACCCTGATCTCCAGTAGCTCGACCTATGCCGCCGTCTTCTCAAGAGTGTTGATACCGTCCTCGGCGATGTTGACGACGGCCCGGGCGCCGGCCTCCTGGGGGACGATGATCTCGTCGACGAACCCCGCGTAGCCGGTCGTGTTCCCGTACACCGACCATATGACGGTGCGGATCTCCGGGTTGATATCGGCGGCGAGCGTGCAGACGGTGAAGTTCGTCCCCATCGTACCAGTCATCGCAATGATGAGATTGGCAGCATCGAGATCTGGCTATCCGAGGATGTCCGGATTCGTCGCGTCTCCCTCGATGACCGTCACGTTGTGGTCCTCAACGAGCGTCCGGACGCGCTCGGGATTCCGCTCGATGATGACGACATTGTGGCCGCGCTCGTCGAGCAGGCGCGCAGTCCGAAGGTCGGTTCGACCGCTGCCAACGACGACCGCTCGAATGTCCTTGCTATCAGTCATCGACGAGACTCCTCGTGGCGTGTCCAGGGCGTAGTACGGGCTGTGAATAACTCTGACGTGTTCTCTGGAAGGTGCGTTTCCGAGCAAACTCGCTGTGACGACGCTGAAGAGCCAGTCCGGGCATCGGTCGAGTGTCCCGCTCGGGTGCCGGGACCAACTACTTGGGCGGGTTGGGGTCTTCGTGCTGACGGACGGCGGGACGTACGAACTCACGACGATGGGGCTGCGCTATCTCGACGGCGACTCGGACCTCGCGCTCCTCGGGGGGTCGCGCTACCGACCGGGACGGCTCGACCTGGACTCAACGAGAGTAACGAATGCGATGTTCTTGAGAATTCGGTTGGTCGTCGTCTGATGGAGCTTCCCGTCGGGCGTCCCACGGCTGGCTGACGGCTGAACGGTGATCAGGTAGTCGTTCGGATCGCCCGTCGGGTGGTATTGCAACCAGTCCTAGACGGCCCGTTTAGCGCCCAGCAACGGCCGCTTGATGCTGTTCGTCTCAGCGCCCTTGATACCGTCCGCCTCCTCGTTGATCCAGAACACACCCTCATCAGTGTCCACGTCCTTGGTGCGAAGCGTCTGGACCACCCGGATACACTGGCTGGTGAAAATCAGCGGTTCGAGCAGGCACGGTCGCGTGGGTTGTCGATAGCGTCTCGCATGGCCTCAACCTCTTCCGGTTCGAACATATCTCGGTCATCGACCGGCGTTCGCTTCGGCCGGAAGATGACGATCCGCTCTGAATCCGCCCCTAAATCCGACTGGTAGCGGTAGAGCTTCTGGGCCATGCTCTGGTGCTGCTCGACGGTGTTCTTCGACAGCCTGCTATCCTTCACGTCGGGATGGGTTCCATCGACTACCGACTGCATCAGTCGGTTCAGCGCCTCGGCGGTGGTGTCGGTCAGCGGGTCGTCGTAGCGCTTTGCAACCATCCGGAGCGCCTACGCGTAGGTAGCCAGCGATGACGGCTCCAAGGTGTCCCCGGTCGAGTCGGTGACGGTGAGGTTGTTGGCGTCCTTGGCATGGAGAAACTCCCTGATGGCGTCAGCATCGTCGGTGCTGATGTCGCCCCTCTCCGCTGCTGGTGAGAGGCGCTGCAGTTCATCCCGATACTGTTGTCGCGGGTCGTCTGACGCCATACCCGTTCAGGGGATTGAGAAGAAACATCGTAAACATCACGTGCAAGGAATGATGCGCTTCGTCAGGGCCGTTTGATACTCGGCCTACCACCTGTGCCCTGAAGAGGTGTCCGCCCTCCGCCCACCCGTACTTCCTAGAGCGATACGATCTGCCCGCCGTACGCCGCGTAGAACCGGAACAGCATCTCCTCGCCAACGCAGCTCGGCGGTCGCCCCCGCTGCCGATGTCCACGTCGATGCTGATCGTCGGGTCCTCTGTCGCGGCCGACCTGGTGGTACCTACCTCGTCCGATCTCGAGTCCCATTAGATGATCTTCGTGTCCCCGCTGTCGGCTCGTACTCGTGTCCGCGCGCCGAAAAACGGTGATAGCGACCTCGAGCGTCGGCTCCGGATCCGCACGTGTTGTACTCGCGGCTCGTCGTGAACGCTGTCTGCTTGGCGGAGTCGACGGCGCTCCGCGTTTGCTCACCTCGCCGCCGAACCCTAGCAGGAACCTCGTAATCGATTTTACCAACAGAATGGTTGTCGCAACGACGCGAGCGACAGTGACACCGTCGAGACGCCCCGGTCGCTATCGCTTGCCTTCCAGCCTTCTTATAAGACCGTGTGCGCGTTCATATCAGACAGGCTATTGACTGCCGCGGACGAGGTAGTCCCCATGCGGGGTCAAAACAGTACCGTCCCATGGTGGCGGTCCCGCGTTGTGCGTCGCTTTCCCCGGAACGTCCGCAGGCGGGCCGCGAGCTGGTCCCTAAGATCACCTGCTGGGAGCAGTTCGTCAACCTGCATCCGGGCGGCTTGGGCCTGGAGGTCGACATACTCTTCGAACTGCTCGCGGGCGCTCTCGACGAACGCCTCGCGCTGGTCGTCCTCCATCTCGGCAAGCTGGTCGCCAAACAGCGCATGGACCGCCGCCTGCGGCCCCATGACGCTGATCTCCGCGGAGGGCAGCGCCAGCGTGGCGTCCGCCCCGAATGCGGGCCCGCACATCGCGTAGATGCCTGCGCCGTACGCCTTGCGGGTGATGACACAGAGCTTCGGCACCTGGGCGTTAGAGGTGGCATAGATGAACTTTCGACCACGCTGGAGGATGCCTCGGCGCTCGACCTCCGAGCCGATCATGAACCCGGGGGTGTCACAGAGGTACACCAGCGGGATCTCGTAGGCGTCACAGATCCAGACGAACTCCGCGGCTTTCTCCGCGGAGTCGGGGAAGATAGCGCCGCTGACGTGGTCAGGCTGATTGGCGACGACTCCGACCGGGCGCCCCTCGAGGCGTCCGAACCCGACCACGATCTCCGGCGCGAACCGGGGCTTGACCTCGAAAAAAGAATCACGGTCGACCAGCCGCTCGATCACGTCGTGGACGTCGTAGGCCCGGTTGGGCGACTCGGGGATGACGGCGTCCAGCCCCTGCGGGTTGGCCGCCGGCGGCGCCGGCTGGCGGGTCGGCAGGTTGGCGTCGTAGGCGTCCGGCAGGTACGCGAGGAGGTCCCGCACCGCTGTCGCGGCGGCCTCCTCATCGGATACCACCAGGTCACAGGAGCCGGACTGGGTAGCGTGGACCTCTGGGCCGCCTAAATCCTCCATCGACACCTCCTCGCCGGTCATCGCAGCCACGATCCGGGGGGAGGCGATGGCCATCGCGGAGACGTCCTCGACCATTACGAGGAAGTCAGAGAACACCGGCGTGTACGCGCTCCCGGCGATGTCAGGGCCATACAGTACACCGATCTGTGGGACCTGCCCCGAATGTATGCACTGGTTGTAGAACATCCGGCCGCCGCGGTAACGGTCCATATGTGTGTCTCCCTCGTCGCGCTCCTCGACGTTGAGCCGGGCGCCCGTGGAGTCAATGAGCCGGAGGATAGGCGCGCCGGCCTCGACGGCCCGCTCGGCCGTGCGCAGCGCCTTCTCCACCCCCATCTGGCCGAGCGAGCCGGCCTTCACCGTGTAGTCATTGGCTGTAAAAAAGACCTGCCGCCCGTTTATGCGGCCCACGCCGGTCACCATTCCGTCCGCCGGTAGCTCTTCATCGTCCGCGCGAGCGAAGGTGCCGTCCTCGTATTCAACGGCGTCGAATATTAGCTCCAGACGGTCCCGGACGAACAGCTTCCCCAGCTCCCGGAGCTTCTCGTGGCCCCGGTCCGGCCCGCCGCTGGTGATGCGTTCTATCTCCTCGCGGATGCGGTCCTCGCGCTCGGTTATGACCCCATCGGGCCAGTCCGGGTCGCCCGCGCTGGCAATCGGGCCGTCGTGGGCGCGAAGCTCCACCGGACGGCCGAGATGCTCGGCCAGTGCGGTGGCGATCACCCGAGCAGTCTCCTCATCCGTCTCCCCGGAGACACGAATCTCCATCAGGCCGCTCCCTCCGTGGCGGCGTGCATACTGGGGTCCGGCGTTCCAGGCGAAAGTAGCTACCGCTGCCCGCGGGGCTTAAGCCCCCGCCGGCCGCCCCCCGAGGTGTGACTCTCGAGACGATGACGCCCGACCCGGTGTGGGACGCTGAGGCCAACGGAGAAACGGTGGCGGCGCTCGCACGCCATGACGACCTGCGTTACCTGGTGTGGGGCGGGGACTGGTGTCCCGACTGCCGGCAGTTGCTCCCACCGTTCGCGGCCGCGCTGGAGGCAGCGGGCGTCCCGGACGAGCGGATCGAGCAGTTCTCCGTCGAGAAGGAAGACGGTCGGAAGGTCGGCCCGGCCGTCGAGGAGTACGGCATCGAGCTAATACCGACCATCGCTGTCGAGCAAGAGGGTGAGGAGCTGTTCCGCTACGTTGAGGACGAAGGGCTGCCGGTCGCCACCTGGATCGCCCGCGTGCTTACCGATGACATCGAGCCCTGAGCGATAGTGTCTGTTGAGGTTCTATTGCGGTTTCGACGAGGTTGTTTAGAGAGTCAGAGTGGGTTTTGTGTATTATTCGGATATTATTTCAATCGAAAGCTTTTCCACTGTCCCAGTGTTAATGACCTTCTGAGGAGGTGAGAACAGGTGACCGGGAGCGATGCGTTCGGACAGCTCCGCGAATTGTTTGCAGCGATTGCTGACCGCCGGTTTGGTCGATACGACCTCGTGCTCGCGGCCATCCCGCTGGCATTCCTGCTGGCGGGGATCGCAGGGCTAACGCTGTCGGTCCCCCCACGGCTGGCGCTGACCGCCGCCGCTGCAGTCGGCGCCGTCGCCGTCACCGACAGCCTCTTTATCAATCCTCCGACCCGGAGGCGGGGGTAGATCGCCACTTGAGCGCGTCCTCGACGCTGTCCTGCGGCGGGGAGCAGGTGAACGACTCGCAGATGTACACTGTGGGGCCCTCACGCGCTTTCCGCTCCGCCCACAGCGGCGGCGCCGACTCCAATTCGAGGCGCTCCAGCCATTCCGACAGCCCCGCCTCCGTCGGCGGTCGCGGCGCGAGGAGCCGGCGGGGGAGGTAGCTGTCTCCGATGTCTTCGTGCCAGTTCTCCGGGACTGGGTCGGCCGCGAGGGTTAGTTCAACGTGCCCGGCGGTCGCCTCGTCGGCCGCCAGCACTAGCGAGGCGTGCCGGAGCGGATTCGCCGTTACCCGCGATCCCTGGGTCTCCAGGACCGTCTCGCTTATTTCACGGAAGCGGTCGTCCAGCCGGAAGCCGTCCAGCGCCAGCAGTAGCGACAGCGCCACTCCCATGCTAGAGGGAGTCGACTGGTCGTACGGCTCCTGTGGGCGGGCGACCAACTCCTCCCCGCTCTTGGGGGTGAAGTAGAGCGTCCCTGCGTCCGGGTCGTAGAACTCCTCAACAATGCTCTCGGCGAGCTCCATCGCGAAGGCGAGGTGTTCTACCTCGCCAGTAGCCTCGTAGGTGTTCAGCGCCCCCCGACCAAGGAAGGCGTAATCCTCCAAGTACCCCTCGACGCGGGCGTCTCCGTCCTTCCAGCGGCGGGTGAGCCGACCGGCGTCGGCGTCGAACAGCTGTTCGCGGACGAACGCCAGTGCCTCGCGGGCCGGCTCCGCTAACGAGGCATCGAGCGCCAGTGCCCCTTCTGCGAACGCCGACGCCATCAGGCCGTTCCATCCCGCTAGGACCTTTTCATCGCGGGCCGGCCGGGGCCGCCCGGACCGGGCCGCGAACACCGCCTCACGTGCTTCCGCCAGCCGCTCCTTGACGGCTGAGGGCTCCATGTCGTGTGACTCTGCCAGCCCGGCAATCGACTCGCTGACGGTGAGCACCGTCCGGTGCCCCTCGAAATTACCGCCTTCGGTGACGCCGTAGCGCTCGCAGAATAGCGCTGCCGTCCCCTCATCGCCGACGGCTTCGTGAATCTCCTCGGGAGTCCATACGTAGAAGGCCCCCTCCTCGCCCTCGCTTTGGGCGTCGAGCGTGCTGAAGAACGCCCCCTCGGGATGCTGGAGCTCCCGTTCGACGAACGCCAGCGTCTCGCGGGCCCGGTGGGCGTAGCGCTCCTCGTTCAAAAGCTGATGCCCCGCCAGCATCGCCCGTGTTATCTCGGCCTGGTCGTACAGCATCTTCTCGAAGTGGGGAACCACCCACTCCCTGTCCGTGCAGTAGCGGTGGAATCCGCCGCCCACGTGGTCGTAGAGTCCGCCGTCCGCCATCGCGTCAAGGCTCTCGCGCAGTACCGCGCGATAGCCCTCGTCCGCCGCATCGGCCGCGATCCTGGTGAGTATCGCCAGCCGGCCGGTCTGGGGGAACTTCTGTCCCGTGCCGAACCCGCCGTGCTCGCGGTCGGCGCTCCGGAGCGCCGCGGCCGCGGCCTCAGCGGTGACGGTCGGCTCGGGCGCCCCGCCGGTATCAGGGACCTCCTCGAGCTCGCCCTCGATTGCGTCCGTCCACTGGGCAGCCCGGTTCTCGATCTCCTGGCGGTCCTCCGGGTCGGCCCACGAGGCCGCGATGTCCTCGCACAACGCGCGGAACCCGGGGCGCCCCCGACCCGGCTCCGGCGGAAAATACGTTCCCACGTAGAACGGCTCCCCTTCGGGGGTGAGCCACACCGACAACGGCCAACCCCCGCTCCCGGTGACCAGTTGGCAGATGGTCTGGTAGATTGAGTCCAAATCCGGGCGTTCCTCGCGATCCACCTTCACCGGAACGAACCGGTCGTTGAGTACGCGCGCGGTCGTCGGGTCTTGGAAGCTCTCCTCCTCCATCACGTGACACCAGTGACAGGCGGAGTAGCCAATGGAGAGGAAGATGGGGACGTCCCGCTCGCGGGCCGCCGCCAACGCGGCGTCGTCCCACGGCTGCCAGTTGACAGGATTGTCGGCGTGCTGGCGGAGGTATGGGGAGGCCTCCTCGTCCAGACGGTTTCGGTCGGTTGGCGCGCTTGCGTCGCTCATATCCGGACGTGGGCGGCTAGCCCTAAAGCGGTGGCGCGATGGTAACGGCGTCGTTCCCAGCCGGTGGGTCGCCGCGTCCAGCGCACCGCGGCCCCCAGCGAGCACGATTAGCCCATATCCGCGGCCAGCAGTAAGTCTGCGGCCTCGTTCAGTGCCGTAATTATCGTTGAGCCAACCGATCTCCCTCCGGTACGGGCGTCTGTCCGAGCACGATCATCGTGGTCCAGCCGCCGGTGACACCCGGCCGAAAACAGTAGCAGACAGGCGCCGCCATCGGGCCATCATCGCCCGGCAGGCCAGCGGGCCCTGTTCGCTACGTCACCGGTCGCGGCTCCGCGAGAGGGCCACGGACACGGGGGCTCCCGCAACCAGCACCAGACCGAACATCCCAGCGAGCAGGACGGGCAAGAACAGGTCGACGCTAATCCGAGGACGCTACCGCAGGCGACCACTAATCGGCGCCGACCGCGGTGACAAGGGCTTTGTCCGCATGCCGATACCCAGAAGGCGTGCAGGTCCCCGCGCTCGCCGCCTGGGTGGCGGTCGTCGCCGCTCTCTCAGGGCTGGCGCTCCCCCTTTCGGCACGCCTCTTCCACACCCTCCCGCTCCGAGGGGTGCCGGTAGCGCCGGCGCTGGCGTTCGCGATCATGGGGTCCGGTTCGTGTACGTCGGGCCGGTTGAGCGCGAGCGCTACGACGTGCGAACATTCGCCGATCGAGAGGGTACCAGCATCGCCTACGAGGCGCCCGCTGCCACGGTCTACAGGGTTGACACGGCGGCACTGAACGCGACGGCCGCACGCTACGACGGGGGATTCACGAACAGCGCGTAGCCCAGCGCCCCGCCGGCCGGGAGGCTCCCGCCGGCCATCGCCGCGAGGAGGGGCACCGACGCCACGAACCCGACGGTGCCCGCGAGGAGGAAAGAAAGCGGGATAGCCGCGAGCAGTGCATCCTCCGTGTCCAGTTCCATCGCTACTCCCACGTTGTGGCCGGGGCTAATTAATAGTTATTATCAAAGAAACGCACCGGAGACCATACTATTCCGACTGGTCAGTGTCCCGGGGTATCCGGAGGGACCTTACTTCCCCCAGAACGGATCGACAGAACGACGCTTGTCGATGTAGGTTGACAGCGCCTCGCGCTCGTCGGCAGGGATCTCCTCGCGGAGCTCCTGTTCCAGTATCTTGGCGTGTTTCTCCGGGATCTCCACCCATAGTTCGTCGCCCTCGTTGATCTGTCGGCCAACGGTAGGGCCGTCGATGGAGACGGACACGCGCTCGCCAGTGCGGGCCTCCTTGACATCCTCGCCTTGGCTCTGGATGCCTTTCAGCTGGCCGACACGGGTGGGATCATTGCCGTCGAACCGGACCACCGGGACGTTGCGCCGGAGGGCACCGGTCATCACCTCGACGCCGACGACGGCTGGATCAGACTGGCGGAACACGTGGTCCTCGAGGATGCGGAACCGGCAGGGCCGGCGGATGTTCTCCATCACCGTCTCCTGCTGCGCGCGCTCGATCTCCTCGACGAACGCCTCGTACTCCTGGACAAGCTGGTAGATGACGTCGTTCTCGAACAGCCGGATGCCGCGGTCCTCGGCCTCCTGGCGAGCGTCGGGCAGCAGGTCCACGTTGAACGCCAGGATAGCCTCGTGGGGGCGGCTGTCGGCTGTGGAGGCGACCGCGATATCACGGGAGGCGACGTCGCCCACCTCCGCGCGGACGATGGGGATGTCCGCCTCCTCCAGCGCGTTAGCGATCGCCTCCAGCGACCCCAGCGTGTCGGCCTTCACGACGACGCCGTTCTCGGCAGTCTCGACCTCCAAGTCCGCGAGCTCCGCGCGTACCTCCTCAATGACTTCCTCAACCGGGCGGTCCCGCACCACCCGAACCGGCGCGCCGGCGAGCGAGCGATCCAGGTCCGGGGCGGCGATCTTCACGCCAGCCGCGGCGGTGACCGACTCCACCTTCTCGAAGCGTTTCTCGGTGCGAATCTCCGCCAGCGGCCGAGGCTGGAGCAGCGCCCGAACGTCCGTCACAATGGGGTCGTCCGTCCCGCCGACGACGATGGTGTCATCCGTGCGGACGGTGCCGTCATACAGCACCACGTCGATCGTCGTGCCAAAGCCGCGCTCGTCTTTGACCTCTAAGACGGTGCCGGCGCCAGGCCCGGCGACGTCTATCTGCATCGCCTCCTTCATGTAGCGCTGAGAGAGCCCCATCAGCACCGCCAGCAGGTCTGGCACTCCCTCGCCAGTCATCGCACTCACCGGGACGACGCCGACGTTGTTCTGGAAGTCTTGGACCCGCCAGTACAGGTCCGCTGAGAAGCCCGCATCCGAGAGTTGGCCGATGAGTTCGTACAGCCGCTCGTTGAGGTCGTTCTCGGCGCGCTCGGACTGGGCCTCGATGGACGCCTGTATCGGGGTGTCGGGTTGCGGGTTCCAGCCCGGCACCGTGTCTACCTTGTTGGCAGCGACAATGAACGGCGTCTGAGTACGCCCGAGAATCTCGATAGCTTCCTCGGTCTGCGGCTGGAAACCGTCGTTGACGTCCACGACGAGGATAGCGATGTCCGCGAGCGCGCCGCCGCGAGATCGCAACGTCGAGAACGAGTGGTGGCCGGGTGTGTCGATGAACAGCAAACCGGGAAGGTCGAAATCGTCGGGCTCGACCAACCGGCCGGCGATCTCTGAGATGACTGATAGCGGAACAGCGGTTGCGCCGATGTGTTGGGTGATGGCGCCGGCCTCGCCCTCAATGACGGCGGAGCCGCGCACCTTGTCTAATAGACTCGTCTTCCCGTGATCGACGTGTCCGAGGACGGCGACTATCGGCGTCCGCAGTCCCCCTGTCGCGGTGTCTGTGTCTGTGTCGGCGTCGGTTTCGGACATGGGAGACAGCCCGGAGAGAACTCCGTACTGCTGAGGTTGGGTGACGCGCTGTTACGTCTTTCGAACCGGTCTCAGGGGAACTGCTCGACCCTGAACGCGCCGGTCATGCCAAAGTCCTGGTGTGGCCGGCAGTAGTAGGCGTACTCGCCGGCCTGCTCGAACGACCACTCGTAGGTGAAGCCGGCGTCGAACGTCCGACGGGGCGGCTGTGGGGACCCTGCCCAGTTTACCCCCTCCGGCTTCTCGGAGACGCGGATGTTGTGGCCGCTGGACTCCCACTCCCAGGTGA
>CAZLOO010000052.1:7995-11470 GCA_964561055.1 uncultured Halobacteriales archaeon | reverse complement strand
CGTGCTGTACTCCATGGAGGACTACGACGGCGGCATCGTGGCTACCACCTTCTCCAGCCACATCGCCCGAGTGAAAAGTCTCGTTGAGTTCGCCGACGACATCGGGCGCCAGCCAGTGCTGTTGGGCCGTTCGATGGAAAAATACTCCGGTACCGCCGAACGGCTCGACTTCGTGGAGTTCCCCTCGGACCTGGGGATGTACGGCCACCGCAAATCCGTCGACCGGACGTTCAAGCGGATCATGAACGAGGGCAAGGAGAAGTACCTCCCCATCGTCACCGGCCACCAGGGCGAGCCCCGGGCGATGCTTACCCGGATGGGTCGTGGCGAAACGCCCTATGATCTGGAGAACGGGGACAAGGTAGTGTTCTCCGCGCGGGTCATCCCGGAGCCGACAAACGAAGGGCAGCGCTACCAGTCCGAACGCCTGCTCGGGATGCAGGGCGCGCGCATCTACGACGACATCCACGTGTCGGGCCACCTCAGCCACGAGGGACACTACGAGATGCTCCACGCTCTCCAGCCCCAGCACGTTATCCCTGCCCACCAGGACATGGAGCACTTCGGACCGTACGCGGACCTGTGTATGAGCCAGGGCTACTCGCTTGGCCGTGACCTGCACATCTCTTCGAACGGCAACATGATCCAGCTGACGGAGTGAGCCGCCGGTCCCAGCGGAGACAGCAGCTTAATAGGCCGGCCTCCGGTAGCCGTGGTATGGTTCGCCGCGCGTCGCCAGGCTGGGGTGGGGGGAGGTGAGCCCGGCGCACGAGCGATTGGAGCGGGCGATCGATGCCCGCCGGGAAGAGATCAACGCCGCCATCGTTGAGCGGCTGCCGATACAGCGCCCCGAGCGGCTGTACGAGGCCTCCCGGTATCTGCTGGACGCCGGTGGCAAGCGCCTTCGGCCGACGGTGCTGTTGCTCGCGGCGGAGGCGGTCACAGGCTCGGAGCCACTGTCTGAGGACTACGAGCGCTTCGGTGAGGACAAGGTGGACATCATGGCCGCCGCCGTCTCCATCGAGATAATCCAGTCGTTCACGCTGATCCACGACGACATCATGGACGACGACGACCTCCGCCGGGGGGTACCGTCGGTCCACAGGAAGTACGACACGGAGATGGCCATCCTCGCGGGGGACACGCTCTACTCGAAGGCCTTCGAATGTATGCTCGATGCGAACGCCCCGCCGGATCGAGAGGTGCGCGCGCTGGAAGAGCTCGCCACCACGTGCACGGAAATCTGCGAGGGCCAGGCCCTAGACGTGGAGTTCGAAGGCCGCGGGGACGTCTCGCCCGAAGAGTACCTGGAGATGGTGGAGTTCAAGACCGCCGTGTTATACGCGGCCGCCGCCTCCATCCCGGCGACCCTGCTGGGCGCGCCCCCCTCAACGGTGGAGGCGCTGCACGACTACGCACTGGACGCCGGCCGGGCGTTCCAGATCCAGGACGACCTCCTCGACCTGACAACGCCGAGCGAGGTGCTCGGCAAGCAGCGCGGCTCTGATCTCATCGAGGGGAAACGCACCATCGTCACTCTTCACGCCCGTGACCAGGGGATAGACGTTGACGGCCTGGTGGGCGACGATGCAGCAGAGGTAACGGACGCGGAGATACGCCGGGCCGTCGAGCGCTTGGAGGCGGCCGGCAGCATTGACTACGCCCAGGCCCTGGCCGAAGACTTGGTCGCCAGCGCAAAAGACCGCCTGAGGACCCTTCCGGAAGGTGAGTCCCGCGACCGGCTGGCCGACGTCGCGGACTTCCTCGTCGACCGAGAATACTGACCGGGAGGTGCTTGTTCGCCGGTCGGTGGTAGGATATGACAGTAGAACAGGTATTCTGAGCCTCGAAGGGGGCTCCCCGCGGCGAGGTCGCCTCAGTCGGTCGTCGCGGCGCCGGCACCCCGGGGGGTGTCGGCCTCCTGAAGCTTGCCGATCCGCCAGCGCAGCACCACCACCGTGACCAACCCGAGCACGAGTGCGGCATTCATCACGTACAGCGCGTTCGTGTAGGTTCCCGTGGAGTCCAGCACGAACGAGGCCAACTGCGGGCCGGCGACGCCGGCGAAGCCCCACGCCGTGAGTGCGTAGCCGTGGATGGCACTGACCTCCTTCGTGCCGAACAGGTCACTGAGGTACGCCGGCAGGCAGGCGAAGCCACCGCCGTAGCAGGTGATGACGAGGAACATCACCGACGCGAGAATCCAGACGCCCGCGAGTTGTGGCATGGCAAAGAACGCGGCGATTTGGATGAGCATGAATCCGCCGTAGGTGGTCGTCCGGCCGATGTAGTCCGACAGAGATGACCAGACGATCCGCCCGCTGCCGTTGAATATGCCGATGTAACCAGTGATGAACGCGGCGGTGGTGGCGGTGGCACCGCCGATCTGCTGGAGCATCGGTGAGGCGAACGCTAAGAGCATGATGCCCGCCGAGACGTTGATGAAGATGATCAGCCAGATCATCCAGAACCGCGGCGAGGTGCGCGCCTCCGCAGCGGTGAGGGTCTCCAGCCCCGGCAGGGCGCTCTTGGCTTTCTCGTGGGCCTCCTCGGTGTTCTCCATCCCTTTGGGGAGCCAGTTGTCGGCCGGCTTGGCGAGGTAACTCGCACCCAGCGTCATCAACACGAAGTACAACGCTCCGAGGCCGTAGAACGCTGGCGCAACGCCGAAGTTCTGGATCAGGTAGTTGCCCAGTGGCCCGGTCAACAGCGCGCCGGCGCCAAACCCCATCACCGCCAGACCAGTCGCCATCCCCCGCCGGTCCGGGAACCACTCCAGTAGCGTGCCGATGGGGGAGATGTACCCCAGGCCGATACCCATCCCGCCGAGAACGCCGAAGGTGGCCAGGAACATCGGCAGGCTCCCGAACTGGACGCTCACGCCCGCGCCAATCATACCGAGGCCGAACAGTACGCCGGCGGCCAGGCCGGCCTTCCGGGGGCCGTACTTCTCGACGTAGCGGCCGAGGAAGGCGGCCGTCACCCCCAGCACGAACACGGCGATGGAAAACGCCAGCGTCACGCTCGACGTGCTCCAGCCCTGGGTCTCGTTCAGGGGTATCTGGTAGATGCTGTACGCGTAGATGCTCCCAATCGAGAGGTGGATCGCGACGGCCGACAGCGCGATCAACCACCGATTCCTATTAGCGGTCTGCCGTGTCATCACCTACCACACGTGATGGCCGTTATTAAACACCTTTTTATACCGATATATGACGGGAGTGCCAAAATTTAAAAATCTGTGCGGATAAACCGGTGAAAAATTCTCGTATCTCGGATTCTCCTGCCGTCGAGCCGCGACGGTGGCGTCCCTCGAGAGTGCCAGGCGCGAGCGGCGACCGAAGGCTGCTGCACTTGAGCGGACGAAACCGCTTTGAGGCGGGCCGAACCAGTTGGCCTATGACCCGGGTCTGTCTGATCGGGAAGGACGACCTGGACCTGCGCTACGAACTGCTCTCCCGCGAGACCGCCCGCG
>CAZLOO010000052.1:0-7895 GCA_964561055.1 uncultured Halobacteriales archaeon | reverse complement strand
ACCCGCACCGGCCCCACCCTCCCGGAGTACGACCTTCGCGACGTTGACGGCACGCTCGCCGTCCGGGTGACCGAGGAGGAGTTCGGCGCGTGAAGGAGGCGAGCCGCGAGCACGTCGACATAGACGGCCTGGGCGTGGGCTATCTCGTCGCAGGAGAGAGAGGTCCGCCGGTGGTTATGCTCCACGGCGGCGGGTTCGACGCCGCCAGCGTCTCCTGGAAATACGTGCTGCCCGACCTCGCCGAGAGCCAGCGGGTGTACGCCCTCGATTGGCCCGGTTACGGGAAGAGCGACCCTGTGCCCGACGAGGCGACGCCGACCGTCGACTATTACACGGGTGTTCTCGGCGCGATTCTCGACGCGCTCGGTATCAGGCGGGCGGTGCTTGTCGGCATGTCGATGGGCGGCGCCGTGGCGCTGGGCTACGCGCTCGCGAGCCCCGACCGTGTGGAGCGGCTGGTCGCCATCGATGCCTACGGACTCGGTCGTGAGGTGCCGGGCGGGCGGACCGCGGCGCTGCTGTTTGGCAGTCGTATCGGCTCCCGACTGACGTGGGGGCTGATACGACGGAGCCGGCGGCTCTGTGCCGCGAGCGTCCGAGGCACCGTCGTCGCCGAGGATCCGGAGGAGCTGGTGACGGACGCGCTGACCCACTTGGAGCGGCCGGACGCCACCGAGGCCTGGGCACGGTTCCAGCGTGCGGAGATCACCCGCGATGGCGCGCGCACGGACTTCACCGACCGGCTAGCCGGATTGGCGGTGCCGGCGCTGTTCCTCCACGGCCGCGAGGACTCGCTGGTGCCGTTCGCGTGGGCAGAGCGGGCCGCCCGGCTGGCGCCTGACGCCCGCCTAGAGGCGCTGGACTGTGGTCACTGGAGCACCCGCGAGCGGCCCAGCGAGGTCGTCGACCACGTCAGGACGTTCCTGGAATGACCGCGCTCTGATGGGCGGCCGGGCACCCGACGAGCGCAGGAGGGCAAGCGTTTACTCCGTTGCTTCCGAGCGGACCGTATGGACGACGAGCTGGGGTCGGCCGAGCCGTTCGACCGGCTGGGGACTCTCGGCATCGAGGAGGAGTTCTTCGTCGTCGACGGGCAGGGGCGGCCGACCTCGGGGACCGATGAGCTGGTGTACGGGCGCGACCCGCCGGCCATTCTGGAGGGACGGCTCGACCACGAACTCTTCAAGTGCGTGATCGAGACCCAGACCCCGACCATTGAGGACCCGGAGGCAGCCGGCGACCAACTGGAGGCCGTACGGTCGGCGCTGGTCGAATACGCCGACGATGGGGGGTACGGTATCGCGGCCGCCGGGCTTCATCCCGCGGCGAAGTGGCGAGAGCTCGAACACGCCGAGAAGCCTCGTTACCGAGCACAGCTCGACCGTATACAGTACCCACAACACCGCAACACCACCGCCGGGCTCCACGTCCACGTCGGTGTGAACGACCCCGGAAAGGCGACGTGGGTGGCAAACGAGTTGCGCTGGCACCTGCCCGCGCTGCTCGCACTCTCGGCTAACTCCCCGTTCTGGAACGGCTTCGATACCGGGCTGGCCAGCGCCCGGGCGAAGATATTCGAGGCGCTGCCGAACACGGGGATGCCCACGCGCTTCGACTCGTTTGAGGAGTACCTTGACCACGAGCGCCGAATGGTGGAGACCGGCTCTATCAACGACCGCGGAGAGCTCTGGTACGATGTCCGTCCCCACACGGGGCTGGGGACCGTGGAGGTACGGACCCCCGACGCGCAGGCCGACACCGGGCGCGTGCTGGCGATGGTTGAGCATGTCCGGTCCCTGGTGATGCACTACGCAGAGCGCTACGAGGACGGGGACCGGACGCCGTTCACGGAGGGGTCGGGTCACCGTCGCGAGACGCTGGACGAGAACAAGTGGCGTGCGCTCCGGTGGGGCCGGGATGCGGAATTCGTCGCCCGCGACGGGGAGGGGACGGTCACTCTCGCCGAACTCGTCGAGCGTGACTGTGACCTAGTGTCGGCCTCGGGAGCTCGTGATCTGCTTGACGCCGAGAGCGGCGCCGCCCGTCAGCGCCGGCTTCGTGAGGAGGGGGGGCTGGACGCGGTGTGCGAGTCGCTGCTGCTGTGAGCACATAACTGGGAATTTCCCGGCAATACTAGCGGGGCCCGAAAATCGGGCGAGCTCCGCGCTATGCAAGGGTTTTTGTTCATCAACTCCTGATGAGAGGGTGAACCCAAACACATGTCCACGGACGACAGCGATGAGGCGATCGACGGACCGGTGGGCGATCGGACACAAGATGGGAGGGTCGACGCACGGCTTGTCGACCTGCTGTCGTGGGTTCTCGACACGGAGACCCGCGCACGTATTTACCTCTACCTTCGACAGAACCCGGCGTCCACCAGCGACGAAGTCGCCGAGGGGACGGGCTTGTACCCGAGCACGGTACGGGAGGCGCTCGCGGAATTGGCCGATGAGGGAACGGTGACCCGCGGCAAGCGTGAGGCCGGCGGCGCCGGTAACAACCCCTACGAGTACGAGGCAATAACGCCGAGCGAACTCGTCTCCGGTATCGTCGGCGAGCTTCAGGAGGAGCTGAACACAGTGTTTAATCTCGACGACGCACTCGCGGACCGTGAGGCCGGCGACGGGCCGGTGCGCATCACCGTCGACAGTTCCGAGAGCAGCGGCAGGCTCCAGGCCGGCGACGACTAGGGCCGGGCGTTGCCAAAGCGATAAGCGGGAGGCGTCCGTGGGGATGGGTATGCGAGTCGCGTTGGGGGGGACGTTCGACCCGGTCCACGACGGGCACCGGAAGCTGTTCCGGCGTGCCTTCGAACTGGGGGACGTCACCGTCGGGTTGACGACGGACGAGTTGGCGCCGAAGACCCGTCACACTGACCGCTACGTCCGGCCGTACGAGGAGCGTGCGGCCGACCTCCGGCGCGAACTGGCGACGCTCTCGCCGGTTGAACGGGAATTCACCGTCCGGCCGCTGGAGGAGCCGACCGGTATCGCCACCGAGCCGGGGTTCGACTACCTTATTGTCTCGCCGGAGACCCGCAAGGGCGGCGAGCAGGTCAACGAGAAACGCCGCGAGAAGGGGCTCGATCCCCTGGAAATCGTCGTCGTCGAGCACGTTCCCGCGGAAGACGGCGAGCGCATCTCCTCGACGCGTATCGTCCGCGGTGAGATCGACGAGCACGGCAACCTCACCCCCGATGCGACCGGCCGGAAGCCGGCCCGCGAGCACCACTAACCCACCGCAGCACCCATTCTCGCAGACCACCTACGCCCATCCATGGACGAGACTGTCGAGCGGCTCCGCGCGGAGGCACGCCGGGCGCGCGAGCGGCGCCTGCTCGTGCTCGCCGGCGAGTCCGCTGCCAGCCGCGGCGCGCTGGGCCCCGCACTCCGGGCAGCTGGGATCACCGACGCCGCGCTGGTGGGCCACGCTGATGTCGCCGGTCCGGGCGAGGAGGCGCTCGAGCGTTACGCACCACGTCGGACGGATGCGCTGCTCGGGACGACGCGAGAGGCGATCGTCGTGGACTGTCACGACGAATGCCGGCCGAACGCGCTCGGGCGGGCGGCCGGCGTCGCTGACGGCGGCGGCCTGCTGGTGTTGCTGACTCCGCCGCTCGCTGACTGGCCGGAGCGACGCGACCGGTTCGACGAGACCATCGCGGCGCAGCCGGCCGATGTCTCGGCGGTCGGCGGCCGGTTCCGGCGGCGGCTGGTCGGGACGCTCCGGGACCATCCCGGGGTAGCCATCATAAACTGCGACACCGGGACAGTCGAGCGTGACGGCCTCACCGGCGCCGGGCAGCGAGGGGAGCCGCCGGCCCCCCGGATACCGACCGACCGGGCGTTTCCACGGGCCGCCTACAAGGCCTGTCTCACCCGCGACCAGGTGACTGCCGTCCGGGCGTTTGAGCGGCTCCGCACCCCCGGCGAGGCAGTCGTCGTCGAGGCCGACCGCGGCAGGGGGAAATCAAGCGCCGCCGGGCTCGCAGCGGGGTCGCTGGCGGTCGACGGCCGCGAGGTGCTGGTCACCGCCCCCACGGAGCACGGCGCCGACGAACTGCTGGCACGGGCCCGGGAACTGCTCGGTGAACGCGATGCCCTGGCAGCCCACGAGGAGGAGCCGGCAGGGTGGTCGCTGCGCTCGACGTCGGACGGGGGCATCCAGTTCCTCCCTGCTGCCTGTGCGGCTGACCGGCTGGCCGAGAACCCACCGGACGCGGCGTTCGTCGACGAGGCGGCCGGGCTCCCGGTGGCGCTGTTGGAGCGGTTCCTAACGGGCGTCCCGGTGGGCTTCACGACCACCGTCCACGGCTACGAGGGGGCCGGCCGGGGGTTCAGCGTCCGATTCCGTGAGCGCCTGGCGGACGCGCTGTCGGTGACCGAACGGGAGTTACGCGAACCCATCCGCTATGCCATAGGTGACCCCGTCGAGCGCTGGGCGTTCCGCACGCTCTGTCTCGACGCCAGGCCGGCCGTGGCGCCGGCGGTCGCCGACGCGACGCCGGCCTCGGCCACCTACGAGCGGCCTACCCAGGAGGACCTCCTCGGCGACGAGCACCGGCTCCGGGAAGCGTTCGGGCTGTTGGTGCTAGCGCACTACCGCACCGAACCAGACGACCTGGCGCGGCTGCTTGACGCGCCGAACCTGACGACCCGGCTGCTGGTCCACGAGGGTCGGGTGGTGGCGGTCGCCCTTGTAGCCCGCGAGGGCGGGCTGGACGCCGCCACACGGGCGGAAGCTTACCGTGGCGGACGCATCCGTGGCAATATGCTGCCGGACCTGCTCACCAGCCAGCTACGCGACCCGGAGGCTGCCAGTCCCGTCGGGCGGCGTGTGGTGCGCATCGCGACCCATCCCGCCATCCGCTCGCGAGGGCTGGGGTCGGCGCTGCTAGATCGCATCCACGACGAGCTCGACGCCGACTGGTTTGGGGTGGGGTTCGGCGCGACCCCGCGCCTGCTGTCGTTCTGGGCGGCCAGCGGCTACCGGACGGTCCACCTGTCGACGACCCGCAACGAGCGCAGTGGAGAACATTCCGCCGCTATGCTCCGGCCCGGGACGGGCGAAGAGCTGTTCGAGCGCCACACCCGCCAGTTCCGCGAGCGTGTCGGCGACGTGCTCGTCGACAGTCTCTCGGGGCTGGACCCGGACGTGGTGCGTGGCGCGCTGGCGGCGACCGCGGGGCGGGTGGAACCGGAACTCTCCCGCTATGGCTGGCGGGCGGTCGTCGGTGCCGCGGTGGGGCCGGCCGGGATGGACCCGTTTCCGGGACCGTTCCGGCAGCTGGCACTGGCAGCGCTGACGGACCGGGAGCCCGAGGGAGGCAAGCCCGCGCTGTCGGCGGCGCGCGAGCGCCTTCTCGTCCGCCGGGTGCTTCAGGCCCACGACTGGCGGACGGTCGCCGAGGGACAGGGCTACCACTCCGCCAGCGCGGCCCGGAAGGAGCTGGGACGCACCTACAAGGCGCTCGTAGACCGCTTTGGCGGGGAGGCGGCCGACGAGGAGCGGGCCCGTTACGAGACGGACGATGGTTGACTTTCTGACGATCGTCGCGCTGACCCTGCTGGTCGGCGGCGTGCTCGGGAGCGTCCTCCCGCTGCTGCCCGGCCCGCTGCTATCGGTAACTGGCGTGCTTACCTACTGGTACTCGACGGGGTACACTCGGCCGGGGGTGCTGGCGGTGGGCGGGCTCGTCGGTATCGGGCTGGTGGCGTTCGTCTTCGATTTGGTGGCGGAAGTCGTGTCGGCGAAGGCCGGCGGCGCCTCAACGGGGACCGCACTGCTCGCGGGCGGGGTGGGGATCGTGCTCGCGTTCATGGCTGGCCCGCTGGGACTGCTGGTCGGTATCGCCGGGACGGTGTTCTTGCTGGAGTACCGGGAGCACGGCGACCCGGAGGTGGGGCTGCGAACCGCGGGCTACACAACCGTCGGCGTACTCACCTCCGCCGCCGTCCAGGTGCTCGTGACCGGCACCGTCCTCGTCGTGATGCTAGCGGTGATGTTCCTGTAGCGGCGCGCAAGACCTGTACCCCTCCGGCCCGTAGGCGAAGCATGGCGGAGTGCGCCGAGGGGGGCTGCGAGCGGACTGCTGCTGTGCGGCTCAGGATCCCGTGGGGCGCCGACCGCGCGGTGTGTGTCCCCCACGCTCGGGTCGCCGCCCGGCAGGACGGCGTCGTGGCCGAGCCGATGGATGGCCGCGAGGAGGAGTGGCCCTAACTCAGGGCCAGCGCGCCATCATTACCTCGTCAACGTACTCCCCGTCGATGCGGTAGTGGTCCTCGCGGACCGCCTCAACCTCCCAGCCGTGGTCTTCCAGCCAGTCGATGGCGCGCTCGTTGTTTGAGGGGACGCTGTTGTACACTTTCTCGTAGCCGTGCTCGTCGGCCCACCGCATCCCGCGGTCGAGCAGGCGGCTGCCGATGCCGTGGCCGCGGTACTCCGGGACGACGCCGACGGTCATCTCCGCTGTGTGGTCGAGTTTCGCCACCTCTGGGGCGTCCAGGTGGACCCATCCCGCCACCTCGTCAGCGACGGTAGCAAGGAATACGACCCGCGTCTGGACCTCGTTGTGCCGCAAGAGGACGTGCTCGCGGTCGATGACGTCCGCGAAGTTCTCGGCGACGATGTAGGTGCCGTCGGCGAGCGCCTCGCGCATAGCCGCCACCAACGCCTCCAGGTCCTCCTCGCCGGCCTGCCGGATGCGGAAGGACAGCTCGTTGTCGAACTGCTCGGGCTCCTCGCTCTCAAAGGCGATCCTGAGCTCGTCGTCGGACCGCTCGATGAACCCGTGGCGCTTCAGGCTGGCGACGTAGTGGCCAAACGCCGCCTCGTCCATCCCCAGAGCCTGGCGTGCTCGGTGATAGTCCACGCGACCGTGGCGCTCCACGTAGTCGTACACCTCCTTCCGTTCCCGGTCGCTGAACTCAAGATCGTCCGAGAACTGCATGCCAACTGCTACCAAGCAACCCTATTTATAATTTGTTACTGTTCCCGCCGTCAGCCGTGGACACCGAGGCGCTGGTCATTTCGCTCGGGGACTCCCGTAAGGACCCGCGCGACCGTCCCGATGTCGTGGGTGTCTACCAGTAGCTCCGCAGCCGTCCGAAGCGTGAACGAGGCGTCGATGCGCGTTCCGTGGCAGGCCGCATACAGCGCGAGCCAGTCGTTCATCGCCTGCTCTAAGCGACGGTACGCCGACGGCTCGAAGCGGACCGGCGCGTCCGGGCCGGCCCGCGCGTCCACGTACACGCCGACCGCGGGGCCGACACCTTCCCGGAGGTAGTCGAGCGCCTGCTCCCGGTCCGGGGGATCCTCCGGCGGTTCGAACGCCGCCCGGTCGGCCTGTGCTCGCTCGGCCAGCGCGTCGATGCGGGCGGTGTGATCCACGCGGGCTCACCCCTGGCGGAACTCGACGCCCTTCCCGCCGGCGGGGTGCTCCCACTCGGTGTCGGCGACGACGGCGCAGGTGCCACATTCAATACAAGGCTGGGTGTCGAGGCTGACGACCCGCTCGGTGTGGCCGTTGCGTCGTACCTCCTCCGCGCGGTAACAACCGCCGCCGTAGTTCTCGGCGCTCACCGGGCAGGCGGCGACGGCAGCGCCGCTGGCCGCCCAGCCGTTGTCGCGCACCCGGATGTGGGGCTCGCCCACGTCATAGGTGAGGTCGCCGATACGGTCGCCCAGGTCAGGCGGGACGACGCCATTCTCCTCACCAACCGGCTGGCCGATCTCCTCGGCAAGTACCGTCGGCAAGGTGACGTAGGGCGTCCGTGTGTCCGGTAGCAGCCGCATCATCGCCGGGGAGTTGTACAGCCGCTCGACGCCGCCGACCGCCGACAGCGCCCGCATCCCCAGCCGCCCGACGGCGGAGTCGACCACCGTGTCGACCA
>CAZLOO010000051.1:0-11721 GCA_964561055.1 uncultured Halobacteriales archaeon | reverse complement strand
GAGGCGTTCGTCTGCTGCTCCCACGAGATCCTCCCGGAGATGTTCGAGCACGAGCGCACCTCCACGACCGTTATCAACGCCGGACTCGTCCCCGTCGTCCGGGAGTATCTCACGGACCTCTCCGGGCGACTGACCGAGCAGGGGTACGGCGGCGACGTTCTGGCGATGCACTCGGGCGGAGGCGTGATGACCACCGACGCTATCGCTTACTACGCCGCTCGGATTGCCAACTCCGGGCCGACAGCGGGCGCCATCGCCGCCGCCCACGTCGCCTCGCTGTGCGGCTACGACAACGCCATCGGCTTGGACATGGGCGGCACTAGCGCGGACCTGTCACTCACCTTTGAGGGCGACATCGAGACCACCGACCAGTGGGCCGTCGAGTACGGCTATCCGATAATGTTTCCCTCGACTGATATCGAGACTATCGGTGCCGGCGGCGGCTCCGTCGCCTACATCGATGAGGGAGGCTCGCTGCGGGTCGGGCCCCGCAGCCAGGGCGCGGACCCTGGCCCGGCCTGCTACCTGCGGGGCGGCGACGAGCCGACCATCACGGACGCCAACGTCCTCTTGGGCTGGCTCGACCCGGCGGCGTTCCTCGGTGGAGACATGGACGCGGGCATCGAACCTGCACGGGAGGTGATCGAACGCGACGTCGCCGAGCCGCTGGGGTTGGACCGAATCGACGCCGCGCTCGCCATCGAGGAGATCGCCGTCGCCAACATGGCCAACGCGGTGCGGCTGGTGTCGACCTCGAAGGGATACGACCCCCGTGACTTCGCGCTGGTCGCGTTCGGCGGTGCCGGCCCGGTCCACGCCGCGCTGGTCGCCCGTGAGATGAGCATCCCGAAGGTGATCGTGCCGCCGTACCCGGGGATCAACTCCGCGCTGGGCTGTCTACTAGTCGACGTTGAGCACGACCTCTCGCGGACGTTCCTGGAGCAGGCTACCGACGGGGCCGTGGAGGACGCCGAGGCGGCATTCCGGGAGATGGAGGCCGAGATCGATGACCGGCTCGCCGAGGAGGGGATCGACGAGGACCGCCGTCGGATGGACCGCGAGGTGCGAATGCGCTACGCTGGCCAGTGGCGATCACTGGACGTCGCCTGCCCGCGCCCGCTGGAAGCGATGGCCGGCGTCCGGGAGCGGTTCCACACCGAGCACGAGCGGGTTCACAACTACTCCGACCGCGACCAGCCCGTCGAAATCCAGGGCCTACGGGTCACCGGCGCCGGCGTCGTCGAGAAGCCAACCTTCCCGGAGGTGGCGGCCGGCGACGCCGCCGCCGCCCGGGTCGACAGCCGGGAGGCGTACTTCACCGACGAGGGCGGCTTCGTCGACACCGCCGTCTACGACCGCGACGCGCTGGGCGCCGGCGCCGTCGTTGACGGGCCGGCCGTCATCGAGCAGATGGACGCGACCGTCGTCGTGCCCCCGGGCGCGACGGCCGAGGTGGACGACCTCGCGAACATCGTCATCACCGTCTAACAATGTCAGCAAGCGATATCGACCTCGACCCGGTCACCTTCGAGGTGCTGCGCAGCTCCTTCAGCAACCTCGTCGACCGGATGGCCGAACAGATCCAGCGAACGTGCTACTCGTTCGTCATCTACAACCGCGATTTCTCGAACTGCCTCAACGATGCCGACGGCGACATCGTGATGCAGGGCAGCCACGACATCGCCGTCCACGTCGGCACGCTCCAGCCCACCTGTAAGGAGACGCTGGAGTACTTCGAGGGCGACATCAACCCGGGCGACGTGTACATCATCAACGACCCGTACCGGGGGGCGACCCACATCAACGACGTCCGCATCATGCGGCCCGTCTTCCACGACGGGGAGTTCATCGCCGTCACCCAGTCCAACGGCCACTGGGCTGACGTCGGTGGGCCGGCGCCGGGCTCGTTCAACATCGAGGCCGAGGAGTACTTCGCCGAGGGGCTGCGCATCCCGCCGTTGAAGGTGTGGGACGCCGGGGAGTTCCGCGAGGACGTCGCCCAGCTTTTGGTGACGAACATGCGCCTCTCGGAGGACCGGATGGGTGACCTCCACGCCCAGGCCCAGGCGACGAAGATCGCCGAACAGCGGCTGCTGGAGCTGGTCGAGAAGTACGGCAAGGACACCGTGATGACCGCCTTCGACGAGTCACAGAACTACGTCGAGCGGATCATGCGCGAGCGCATCGCCGACCTGCCAGACGGCACCTGGCACACCCGCGACTACATCGACTCCGACCCGAACCACGAGGAGGGGCTGGTCACGGTGGACGTGGAGATGACCATCGACGGCGAGGAGGTCCACTTCGACCTCTCCGGGTCGGACGACTACGTCGGCTCGTTCCTCAACGCCACCTACGGCACCTCGCTGTCCGGGCTGATCGCCGGCACGAAGACGTTCTTCCCGGACGTCCCGCTGAACGCCGGCATTTACCGAGTGCTGTCCGCGGACCTCCCGGAGGGGACCGTCGTCAACGCCCCGGAGCCGGTAGCGGTGACCGGCTCGGTGGCCGGCGCCTACGAGAAGATCATGAACGCCGTCTTCGAGCTGTGGTCGGAGGTGCTGCCCGAGCGGGCGATGGCCTGTTCGTTCAACCTGGAGTACCTGCTCGCGGGCGGGAAGGACGCCCGCCAGGGCGGCGACGGCCGGGAGTTCATGTGGTACGACTGGATGGCCGGCGGCTGGGGCGGCCGCGACGGGAAGGACGGCTCGAACGCCACCTCGCCGGTGTTCGGTGCCGGGCTGGCCGTCCAGCCCCTCGAGGGGCAGGAGCGGGACGCCCCGCTGCTGACCGACGAGCACACCATCGTCACCGACTCCGGGGGGCCCGGGGAGTACCGCGGCGGCTGTGGCCTCCGCAAGGGGGCGACGTTCCTCGACACAGACGGCGCGGTGATTTCCTACTGTGCCGACAGAGAGCGGTCGGTCACCTGGGGCATCGACGGCGGCCTCCCCGGAGTGCCACAGGGGGTCCAGCTCGACGAGGGTGACGGCTGGCAGCAGCTCGGCACCGTCTTCTCCAACCGGCCGGTCGACCCGGGCGACCGGTTCACCCGCCCCTCCTCGGGCGGCGGCGGCTTCGGCGACCCGCTGGAGCGGGACCCTGAGAAAGTCCGCGAGGACGTCGTGGACGACTACGTCTCAGTCGAGCGCGCCGAGCGGGACTACGGCGTCGTCATCGAGCCGGTTGACCCGGAGCGCTGCGAGTACGAGGTCGACCACGAGGCCACCGAGGCCGTCCGCGAGCACATCCGCGAGCACCGCCGCGACTGGCTGGAGGCCGATCCCGAGGCGGTCGCGGCGCGCTACCGGGAGGGGGAGCTATCCGAGCTTGACCTCATCCGCCGCTACGGCGTCATCGTCGACCGCTCGACCGGGGAGCTGTTGGAGCGCACCACCGAGCAGTTCCGCGAAATGCTCCAGCGCCGGGCGGCCGCCCACTGGGAATAGATCCGTTATAGACCACGCCACTGGCTCCCACGGCCCCTAAAGACGTATGCCCAGTGCGGACGCGGACCGCCCATGGTCGACTACCGCCCCCTCCCCGAGGACGCGACGGAGGCCCACGACGTGCTCGCGAGCTACGCGTTCGGCGCCGAGAACGGGCCGCCGCTGCCTCCGGACCGCGACGACCGCCTGGAGCGGTTGTGGTCGTTTGGGGAGTACCGCGGGATGTTCGAGAATGACGAACTCGTTGCTACCTGCGCGCACATCAACTTCACCGCCCGAATCCGGGGTGTGTGGCTGTCCCTGGCCGGGCTGACCGCCGTCGCCACCGCGCCGGCCCACCGTCGCCGGGGGCTCGCCGGGCAGATGCTGGAGGCCTCACTCGCGGAGTACCGCGACCGCGACTGGCCGATAACCGCGCTCCGGCCGTTCGACGCCGGCTTCTACGGCCGCTACGGCTGGGCGACCGGCTGCCGGTACACGGAGGCGACGGTCTCGCCGTCGGCGCTCGGTGCCGCCCGCGAGGCGTCGAGGGGGCAGTTCCGGCGGGTCCACCCCGAGGGGTTCGAGCGCCTCCGGCCGGTATACCGCAAGTGGCTCGACGGCGTCGGCCTCGCCACCCGCCGGAGCGATGACTGGTGGCGCGACCGCGCGTTCCACACCCCGGGGACGGAGTTGTACTGCTACGCCTGGGAGCGTGACGGTGAGGTCAGGGGATACCTGCTGTACGATATCGATGACCGCGAGCTGACCGTCCACGAGACGGCCTACATCGACCACGAGGCGTACCTGAACCTGCTGCGCTTTCTCGCCAATCACGACGCCCAAATCGAGGAGGTCCGTCTGCGGGGGCTGAGCCATGACCGGCTGCTTGACATCGTCCCGGATCGCGGCGCACTGAGCGTCGAGGTCGCTCCCGGGCAGATGGTCCGTATCGTTGACGTCCCGGCTGCTCTGGAGGCGATCCACTATCCCCCTGGCGAGGACGCGGCACTGACGCTCGCGGTGAGCGACGAGCACGCCCCCTGGAACGACGGCCGGTTTCACCTCGCGGTCGGAGATGACACGGCGGCCGTCGAACCAACCGACGGGCCGCCGGACGCGAGCGTCGGCATCGGGACGCTCTCACAACTGCTCGTTGGCTACCTGCCCGTCGAGCGTGCCCGGCAGACCGGCAGTCTCGAAATTAAGACGCCTGGGGTCGCCGACGTGCTGGCGGGCCTGTTCCCCGAGCGCGAAACGTACCTCCCCGAGCGGTTCTAACCGTCCTCACTCGGCCGGCCGCCAGCGTTCACCCAGTTCCTCCCGGTTTTTGTCCTCGTAGTTCCCGTCATAGAACACCGTCATGCGGCCGTCCTCCTCGCTGAGCGTGACGGTCGCGAGCACCTTCTCGTGGGCCGAGGCCGCGACAGTGCTGAGATGGTTCGTCCTCATCCGGTCAGCGAACTCGAACGCCTGCCGGCACTCGATGCTGTCACCGTCCGGGCTGATGATCCGGGGCATCTGGCGGTCGATAGTGCCGTCGGCATTGACGACGACGGCGCCGTTCCTCTCGAAGGCCAGCGTCAGCGCCGCCTCGCGGAAGGCGTCGAAGTCCTCGCACACCAATCGAGCGGTGTCGCCGGGCCACTGGTTATCTCACAACGGATCGGCGTAGCGCCCAGTATCGATTCGTGAGACGATCACGGGGGAGGGGCTCAGTCCCTGGGCGTACTGTTCGTCCCACAGGTCGAACTTGAGGCTAATCGTCTCAAGCACGTCCGTTATTACCTGCATCAGGTCCGCGGTGGTCTGTACTCGACACGGAACTGTTCCGTCGCAGCCATCGGCCCGGTCCCGGAGCCGCAACCGAATACGCCTGGCTCGCGCGGGACCGGCGCCAAGGTGGCATACTACTGCCGGCTTAGCGGACTGCCACCGCCCGGACCGGGGCGCCGTCGCCGGCCAGCGCCAGCGGGTACGCCCGTAGTTCGAACCGATCCCCCGCTGTCCCGAGGTTCCGGAGGTTCTCAATCACCAAACAGTCCGCCCCCAATAGGGCGTGGTGGGCCTGGAACCCCTCCGGCTCTTCCTTGTCGGCACGGTCGGTGGGCGTCGGGTCCGGGTTGAGGGTGTCCGTCCCGACGGCGAGACCGTGCTCCGAACAGCGTTCGGCGGCCGCAGGGGATATGTACGGGTGATCGAGATAGCGTTCGGTACCCCAGTGGTCGTCCCACCCCGTCCAGAAGGCGGCCAGGTCCCCCTCTCCGGGCACCCGCTCCGGCCCGATCGCCGCACGCGGGCCAAGGTCGCGACAGTCCACCCGGACGGCGTCGAAGACGAACCGCTCGGGCGGGTAGCTGTCGAGGGTGCGCCCGCCCGCCTCCGTATGGGCGGGAGCGTCAATATGGGTGCCGGAGTGACTCCCCAGCGCCAGCGCCGCGACACGGTAGCCATCGGCAGCGTGGGTCGCGTGGTCTTGGACTGTGACATCGGGGTCACCGGGGTAGGTCTGCATCCCGCTCTCGATACGGTGGGTCAGGTCGGCGTGCACGCCCACACCTTGACCCCCGGGGGCAAAGCGGTTCGGTACCGTTCACCACAACATCTAAGAAGGTAGTGCCGTAGCATAGCGTGTGATGTGGCAATATGTTACCACCATCGACCGTCGGTGGCCAGCCGCCTCCGACAGGGGGGTGAGCCTGAATGGTTGACCAGGTCGGTGGGTTCGCCCTGCTGGGGTTTTGGGCGGTCGTGATGATTGCGCTCAGCTACTTCGTGTACCGGCGACAGGGAGTCAACAACACCTCCGAATTCATCACCGCTGGGGGCCGCGCCCAAGTGGGGCTGACGACAGCCTCGTTCGCAGTCACTTGGATGTGGGCCGGCGACATCCTTGGGGTGCCACAGTACGTCGGTATCACCGGCGTCGCGGGCATCTGGATGTACGCCGGGCCGGCGGTGCTGTCCTCGTTCATCGTTATCCCGTTCGCGCTCCGGATGCGCGAGCTGTTCCCCCAGGGGCTGACCTACAGCGAGTACTTCATCGAGCGGTTCGACAAGCGCGCACACCTCGCGGTGATATTCGTCATCCTCTACACGATGGTGCTGGGTGGGGTGATACAGCTGTTCGTCGGCGGCGCCGTCATCGGCGGGCTCACCGGCATCTCCACGAATGTCGTGATGGCCGTGTTGATGGGTGTCATCGGCGTGTATATTCTGCTCGGCGGACTGTGGGGATCGATGACCACCGACCTCGTCCAGTTCGTGAGCGCGCTGGCGCTCACGCTGGCGTTCGTCCCCCTACTGCTGTTCGAGGCCGGCGGCCCCTCGGTGGTGTACGACAACATGGTGGCAAACCTCAGTGGTGACGCTCCCGCGTTTCTCTCAATGGCCAACCTCAACGCGATCGAGGGGCTGTTCCTGCCGTACGCGCTCGGGCTGGGGGTCTGGGGGGTCGTCTCGCTGGCTACCTGGCAGCGCGTGTTCGCCGTCCGCCGGGACAAGACCTCACGCTTCCTCACCGTCGGCGGCATCGGCGTGTTCACCACCATCGCGATGTACAGCGTCATCGGTTTCGTCGGTCTGGCGGCGTTCCCGGAGGTCGCGCCGGGCAACCTCTCGGTGGAGGCGCTCGGCCTGCTGCCGGACTGGGCGGCGGTTGTCTTCCTGCTGGTGGCGCTGATGGTGCTGGGCTCCTCGGTCGATTCGTACCTGACGGCTATCGCCAGCCTCACCTCGCGTGACATCTACTACCGGCACGTCAACACCGACGCCAGCGACGACGACCAGCTCCGGGTCGCCCGGGTTGCCTCTATTGGCTTCGCGGTCGTCATCTTCGGGGCGACGGTGTTCGCCATCAACAACATCGGCTTCGTTCAGCTACTGTTGATCGGCGGTATCGGCGCCTCGGCTATCGTCGGCCCGTTCGCGCTGTCGCTGTTCTGGCACAAGACCTCTTCGACCGGCTTTGTCACCGGAGTCGTCGTTTCCCAGGTCGTCACTGCCTACCTGCTACTGGCCGCCAATGGCGTGTTCGTCTCCAGCCCGGCGTTGAAACTGTGGGAGATAATGGCCGTCGGTCACCTCGTCTCAACGGGGTTGGCCGCGGTGGTGAGCCTCGCGGCGCCGGACGACTTCCAGTTCGAGTCCATCGCCCAGGACCCCGCCGTCGCGGACGGCGGCGCCCGGACCGACGGGGGTGAGGACGCATGATGGGGGAGGGGCTGTTCACCGGGATGATAGCGCTGTTCTGGGTAGCAGAGTTCAGCTTCGGCGCGCTCGTACTGTACTGGTTCCTCACCCAGGGGTTCGACAGCGACGCCGCCACCGCCGACGCCGGTGGCCCGCTCCCCATAGAGGAGTCGAGCTACACGCTCCGGTCGCTGGCGCTGTGGGGGCTGTTTTTCGGCGCCATCCTCCTCGGTATCGTCATCGGGGCATAGCATCCCGGAGCGCCGGGACCGGCTCGAACGCCGCCCGCGCCCGCAGGCCGTCCAGCGACTCCCAGTCCGCAAGCAGACCGTTCTCGTGTAACAACGCCAGCGCCGTCTCCCCGGCGCCGCCATAGGTGAGCGAGGCGAACTCCCAGCCAGGCGTCCCCGCGGGGAACGGCCCGCTCTCGCGGGGGCGCCGCAGGTCGAGCACCCCCCCGAGGCGGCTCCGAACCGCCTCCGAGAGGTCCCGCGCCTCCTCGAAGCGGGTGAGCGGAAATTCCCGGTTATCCACCACCAGCACGCCTGTACCGCCGTCCAGATAGCGACCAACCTCCGTCCGATCGGCATCAACAAGCAGGCGCACCACGTCCATCGTGGCCCCCTCTCCGTTGATGGCGTCGATGTACCGCCGGACGCCGCCGTCGTACTCCACGAGCCCCGCGGTGACCAGCCGGGAGTCGATCCCACGCGAGAGCAACACCCCGTCGAGGGTGATGCTGGAGGGGAACGCCAGCTGCAGTCCCGCCTCGTCGTCTCCCTCCCGGGCTGCGAGCACGGGCCCCACCCCGGAGTCGTGGAGCCGCTTCAGCAGGTCGAACGCCGCCGTCTCATCATCCGGTGCCAGCCGCCCCGCACCGACGACAAGCTCTCCACCGTCCTCGACGGGGTCGTAGGTGACCCGGCTCGTGAGCGTGGCGATACGCTCGCGAACCCGCTCCATCCGGCCGCTGACGTCACCGCGCTGGAGTTCGGCCCGCCCGGCGTCGGTGAGCCGCCGGCCCTTGCCCGACACCTTCGCTGTCAGTCCGGCGTCGTCCAGTTCCGACAGCAACAGCCGGATGGTCCGGCCCTTGATTGAGTAGCCACGCCGGCGCATCTGCTCGACCAGCCGGATGCTGCCGATGGGTTCGTTCACCCCGATCAGCCGCAGCAGGTCGTACGTCCGCCGGTCGAGTTCGACGCTGCCGGTACTGTCGGTATCCTCCCCGTCGGCCCCGGTGTCACCGTCGCGGGCCATCCTACCCCCTCTTGAGCGGGCAGGTTACTACGGCCTTTCGGAGTGGGGCGTGAAACGTGGATCTTGTTCGGCTGTGTGCCCTGGTCGTTCCGGGGGTCCGGTCGTGCGTCCGGTTCTGGCTGGCGTGTCCGACTGCTGTCGCGACCACTTCTGTTGGAGGTAGCCGGAAGTCCCGAGTGGCTTCGGTCGCGAGCAGGGGCTTTCCGGCTGTTCGCGGAGTCGTCGGAACACACACCGTGAAACCGGCTGACCGATGATTTAGGAAAGAGGGAACACCGGATACACGTCGACGTTTCACCCGTTTAGGACCCGCTCCGCGGTGGCCAGCGCCAACCCGTCCTGACCGGCGGGCGCGGCGAACTGCAGGCCGACAGGCCGGCCGTCGGTCTCGCCACACGGAACCGACACTGCCGGCTGACCGGTGTTGTCGAACGGAGCCGTGTTCCGCAGCGTCTCGCGTACGTCCGCTCCCGTCGTCACCTTGCCGAACGCTGGCGCGGTCGTCGGGGTCGTCGGCGTCGCGAGCACGTCCACCGTCTCGAACAGCGCTTCCGTGCTCGTGACCAGCCGCCGGCGAGCGTCCCATGCGCGGGCGTAGGCCTCGGGCCGGCCCATCAGTGCTCGCCCAAGGAAGGCGAGTCGGCGTACGCGGTCGGGGAGTGGGAGGCCTGCTGCGCGGACCGCCTCGATAGCGTCGCGCAGACCCGGTCGGACCGGCGCCGCGCCAGACAGCACGGCCGCGAACTCCGCGAGCGTAGCGGCGTCATTTGCGGGCGTCGCAGCGTCGAACCCGGTGCAGGCGACGGTCTTCACGCGGGCGTCCATCCCTGCCAGCGCCCGCTCGACCGTCTCGGCCACCGCCTCAGTCGCGGGCGCGAGCGACTCTTTGATGAGACCGACGGTCAGGTCGCCTGGGTCCATGTCCAGCGACGGGGCCGCGGGCGTGGCCAGCGAGGCCGGCCAGATCGGCGAGCGGCCCGCGACTGCCTCCAGCACCGCGCGGGCGGTGGGGACGTCGCCCGCCAGCACGCCGACGTGGTCCAGCGTCGGCGCAAGCGGGACGATCCCGGCGGCGGGCACTAGCCCGTAGGTAGGCTTGACGCCGACGACGCCGCAGTACGACGCAGGGATGCGCACCGACCCGCCGGTGTCGGTGCCGATGGCTGCGTCCGCGAGACCGCCCGCGACGGCCGCGCCGGAGCCGGCGGAGGAGCCGCCCGGCACGTGCCCCGGGACCGCAGGGTTCCCCGTCCGGCCGGCGGCGTTCCACTCGCCGGTGGTGCCGAGCGCGAACGCGTCCATCGTGGTGGTTCCAACGAGGTCCGCGCCCGCGTCCCGGAGCCGGGTGACGACGGGGGCGTCGCTCGCAGGGTCGTACTCCAGGGCGCCGCCGGCGGTAGCCGTCACGCCGCGGATGGCGACGTTGTCCTTCACCGCGATCGCCGTGCCGTCGAGCGGCCCGTGACTTGCCTCCGCCTCAAAGGTGTGGACGAACGCGTCGTACGGGTCCTCCCGCTCTAGCGGTTCGACCGGAGGATGGCGGTGAGCACTCTCCTCCTCCGGCTCGGGTAGCGCGTCGAGCAGGTCCTCAGCCGCCCCGGGGTCGAACCCGGGCGGCGGATCGCCGAAGCCCGTCACTGCCGGTCAGTCCCAGATACCCCCGGTGTAGTGCTCGACAACGGCGACCAGCAGCGTCGTCAGGACCACGTAGATGACGCTGATGGCAGCGATCACCGGCGAGTAGGAGTACCGGAGACTGGAGAAGATCTTGATCGGCACCGTCACCACGGTGAACCCGCTGACCAGGAAGGCAATGATGTACTCGTTGAGTGAGAGGATAAAGGCGAACAACACCCCAGAGAACACGTTCGCCCGGATGATGGGGAAGGTGACCGTCCGGAGGGTTTGGAATTCCGTCGCGCCGAGGTTCATCGCGGCTTCCTCCACTGAGCGGTCCATTTCCTCGAGCCCGTTGCCGATCAGCACCAGCGAGAACGGCGCGTAGAACACGCCGTGGGCGATGGCGAGCGTGTACACCGACCCCACTAGTCCGATAGCCAGGAAGTAGCTGGTGAACGCCACGCCGATGATCACCGGCGGAATCAGTATCGGCAGGATGCCGAACGACCGGATCACGTCCATGTAGGGAACGTCGTAGCGGTCCAGCGCGAACGCCAGCGGCAGGCCGATCGAGACGGAAACGATGGATGCTCCCAGCGCCACCAGCAGCGAGGTACGGATGGCCGCGACCCACTCGGGGTTCGACAGCACCTCGTCGAACCACTGCCCGGAGACCCCTCCGGGCGGGAAGGTGAGGAACTGCTCGGGCGTAACGCTGATCGAGACGATAATGAGGATGGGCGCAAGGATGAAAATCAGGCTCAGGCCTAAGTAGATCCGCGCGGCCAGCCCCGGGAGGTCGATCACTCCGCCGGTGAGCGCCCGGGTCAGCCCCGTCGCGCCGCGGGCGCCCTCAACGATCCCGCCGTCCGGCCTTGGATCGTCCTCACCCTCCACTGGGACCACCCCCCGAGAGGTCGCGGGCGCCCAGGCTGAGGAACTTGTAGCCCAGCGCAAGGATTACCATCACGACCGCCACCATAATCAGCGCCAGCGCCGCTCCGAAGGGGACGTTCAACTGAAGGGTGACCTGGTCGCCGATGATCACCGGCAGCGTCCACTGGGCGGGCTGGCCGAGGATTTTCGGCACGATGTACGCTCCCAACGCGAGGATGAACACGAGCATCCAGGCGGCGTACACTCCCCGCTTCGAGAGCGGAAGGATCACACGCCGGAACGTCTGGTAGCGGTTGGCCCCGAGGTTCTTCGAGGCCTCCTCCAG
>CAZLOO010000050.1:0-11832 GCA_964561055.1 uncultured Halobacteriales archaeon | reverse complement strand
TGGTAGGTGCCGGCCGACCCCATCACCAGCACGCCGGCGACGACCAGCCACCACCGCGGGAAGGGGAGCTCACCGCTCCCACCGCGGATATCGCTCCCTGTCACGTCCCCCCCTATTCCACTGTCCGTGGACATAAGACCGGCGACGCGCGCGCGAACCCGAAGCGGTATTCCCCAGCCTCAATATGCTCTAGATATGACGCGACGCACACTGGAAGAGCACTGGGGTGGCGGAGGGTGACGATGCGCCCGACTCTACGACCGACGCTCACCGTGCTGTTCGGGGTGTCTGTGGCCGTCGCCAACGTAACGGCGGCGAAGCTGGCCGGGTTTACCCTGCCCGTACTCGGCCAGGTGGCCGTCCCCGCGGGCTTTGTCGCCTTTGGGCTGGCCTTTCTCTGCAGCGACCTCCTCGTGGAGTTTCACGGCCGCGAGTACGCCTCCAGAGTGGTGTCGGGAACCGTCCTGGCGCTGGTGGTGGCCTACGGGCTCATCTGGGTGGCCATCGCGCTCCCGCCGGCGCCTTTCTTCGAGGCGAGCGAGGCGTACACGACGACGCTGGGTAGCGGGTCGGCGATCGTCATCGCGAGCGTGCTGACGATACTTGTCTCCCAGCAACTGGACGTCCGGCTGTTTGACTACCTCCGGACCGCCACCGGCGGCGGCCACCGCTGGCTGCGCAACTGCGGCTCGACGGCCGCCTCGCAGGCGGTGGACACCTTGCTGTTTATCACGCTGGCGTTCGCTGTCGTCCCCGCGCTCCAGGGCGGCAACGTGCTATGGGGCCGGGCGTTAGTGCTCACCATCCTTGGTCAGTACGTCGTCAAGCTCGCCGTGGCAGCGCTCGACACGCCGGTGTTCTACCTCGTTACGGAGCTGGTACCTCCCCGCACCGAGGCGTCGCCCAGGCGGACGCGCGATACACCGGAGTAAGAGGCCGAGCCGGGCCCGGCGCCCCCACAGACCCCAGGTCGGGGCGCCAGTGGCTCAGCGTCGCTCCCGACGGAAGAACGCCCGCCAGGCGCGCTGCCGGTCGTCCGTCTCGCCGTCGGCGTACGCCCGCGGGTCTGTGTCCGACTCGGTGGACATGGGTGGTGTCGACTTGCCCGCTCCCGTGGACCCCGTCCGCCGCGCCGGACGGGCGACGGCGGCGCCGGCCGATGGGTCGCCGGCGCCACAGCCCGGACGAGATCACGGTGGCGGTGCGATGTGCGTCGGTCGTGCCACGTGCCAGCCGTCTTCCCTGCGCCCGCCCGACAGCGTCGAACTACCCCGTGGGCGACGGTGAGCGCTATCCCGTGATACTGAGGCTCCCTAATAGGATCCCCGTCCGGACGGGGAGGGTGGGGGCTGATCCTCGCTGGCGGAACGGGCGCCTGACCGACCGACTGCGGCAGGATCTTGTCCTGATACTACGTATCGGTGACATGCAACACGACTCCCTCGACGGCTCCGCCATCGCCATGAGAGTTCCAGTGTGGAGCTTCGCCGCCGCCGACCGCCACGTCGTCATGGACCTGCCTCGGGCGGCCGCCGTCGTGGACCTCCGGGTGATGGAGAAATCGCTCACGGTGGGCGGGAGCGCTCCGTCAGGCGACTGGCGGGAGACTGTGGCCCTCCCGGCCGGCGGCGGCGCCCGGCCCCCCGGGCCCGTCTCAACAACGGCGTGCTCGAAGTGGTGTTCGCCGCGTAGGCTATTACGGGAAGGCTGTTTCCGCGCGCGGGGCTCGGTCGAACGTACTCGACAGCCGACAGCCACGCCCTCGACTTCTCGCCGAGCAGAACTTGGTACGCTCCCTCTTGCTGGGTATCGCTCGCTTCCGGGTACGATAGGATTCGAACCCGAGCGCCAGGGAAGCACCAGCGAGGCCGCCGCGCGGCTCCGGCGGCTGGCCGACTAGCTCGAACAAGCCCCACTCGAGCTTGAGATGAACGGCCGGACGGTGGCGCTAGCGCCGGCCGAGCCGATAACGCTGAAAGCTGAGCCGGAGTCGGACTACTACGAGGGCGACACGGAGGTCGAACGTGGCGTCGAACTGAAACTGGTGTGACGCCGCCTGGCGACGACGGCTGCGGAGGCGGTGTCGGGCGAGCGTTGAGCCGGAGCGGGTCGTTTTTACCAAATCATACCATTCGGTAGCACATGACAGGATTCGACTCCCTGCGGGGCCAGCGTATGAGCGACGATCAAATAGACCAGCTCCTCCGCGATGAGGGCGTAGGGGTGCTGTCGATGGCTGACGAGGGGGTGCCGTACGGCATTCCGATGTCGTTCGGCTACGACGGCGCCGACCGTCTCTACGTGCTGTTCGCGGGCCACTCCGAGGCCGGCCGGAAGGTGAGCTACGCGGAGCGCTCGGAGGTGGTGAGCTTCCTCGCGTACGACATCGGATCCGCGGAGAAGTGGCGCAGTGCCGTCGTCAGCGGCCCGTTCGAGCGGATCGTCCCCGACGAGTGGGAGCGCGCCCGTGAGGCGATGGCGGACAACGCCTTCCGGCCACAGCTGCTGTCCGGGGTGAACGCCGCCGAGAACCCTCGAGTGTGGGCGCTCCACGCGGAGGAAAAGTCCGGCCGCGCCGTCGGGATCTAGCGGGTCAGACCGGCAGCGATGGCGTCGATGATGAGATCGCGCACCCCCGGGTAGCGCTCGGTGCCGACATCCTCCTCGTGGAGCGTGAGGAAAGTAACCGCCCGTATTGCGTGGGCGACCGTCTCCGGATCCGGGCCCTGCAGGGTGCCGGCCTCGTACCACGCTTCCACGTACGGTAGGAGGTAGCTCATCAACACCTGCCGGTCGGTCCCTCTCCTATCGGCGAGCCGGTCGCGTAGCCGGTCAAGTTCGTCCTCAACGATCAGCCGCCGGACCAGCGGGTTTGTCTCGATCTCGTCGGTGACAGCGCGCAGGAGCGTCGCGATCGCCCGCTCGGGATCGTCGTGGTGCTCCAGCGCGCGGGTGATTCGCCCGGCGACCGCCTCGCGCTCCTCCTCCAGCAGCTCTAAGTACAGCGCCTCCTTCGCGTCATAGAACGCGTAGAACGTGCTGTCGGCCACGCCGGCCGGGTCGGTGAGGTCTCTGATAGTCGTCCTCGCTAACCCCCGGGCGGAGAACAGCTCCCGTCCGGCCTCGCGTATCTCCCGGCGGATCCGCTCGCGCTCGCTGTCGGTGAACTCCCGGGGCATTAGACGACCCACCCTCGGAACTGCACTACCGAGACCAGCTGTGCTGGCGCGGCGAGCAACCCCTCTGTCATTACCGCGGATGTCGTGCCCACCCTCTCTCCTCCACGCTGTAAATGTATAATTAGTTCGTTTTCAAGATTACAACCTATATTGCGTCGTCCGGCTCGTGGCTCTCGGCCATCCGGGTCGCTTCGGTAGCGTAGCGCTCCCGCAGCTCGGGGTCATCGACCGGCCCGAGGTTCTCCGGGGGCGCGCAGACCGCCGCCGTCGTCTCTCGGTTGTCTGTAAAAGAGGTGAGTGCGCGTTCCTTACGGTAATACTGCCGACCGTCGGTGGTAGCGTAGGTGAGTATCACGACGTTCTGCTCGTCGTCAGAGTAGGTGCGCTCGACCAGCCACATGCGTGTGTCCTCGCCCGGGGTATCCGTGTCCTCCATACACCGCCTCGATGGCCCCTGGGCTAACCCATTGTGGTGTTACTGAAGCCAATTTCAGTAACGCCGCCTACAGAAATGTATTTCAGATTATACTTATGTGCGACCGGCTCCTGGGTACTGGTATGAAACAGTCCTACTACCCACAGGCGGTAACGAGCGACGACCCGACGGCGCGGACCACGAGTCTCGGCGGGCTGGCGGTGACGTTGCTGGCGGCGTTAGCGCTGTTCCTCGTGCTGCTGGCCGCCAGCTACCCCGTCGTCGCCGGGCTCGCCGCGCTGGCGCTCGGGAGCACCGCCGTCACGCTGGCTGGACGCCGATAGCGCGTCCGGCCCCGCCGAACAGCCACGTAACTTCCCCGTCACCGGACGCCGATCCCCGCTGTCAGTCGCCGGCTGCGCGGACGAATCCATCGGGCAGCGATTCTACCTCACCGACCTGGACCCGCCAGAGGTCCGCGTACAGGCCGTCGGCCTCCAGTAGTTCCTCGTGGCTGCCAACCTCCACGACCCGGCCACCCTCGAGGACGACGATGCGGTCGGCGTTGCGCACGGTCGAGAGCCGGTGGGCGATGACGAAGGTGGTCCGGCCGGCGGTCATCTCCGAGACGTTGCGCTGGACGACCACCTCCGTCTCGTTGTCCACGTGGCTGGTTGCCTCGTCGAGTATCAGCAGCGACGGGTCTTCCAAGACGGCGCGTGCGATGGCGAGCCGCTGGCGCTGGCCGCCGGAGAGCTTCACCCCCCGCTCGCCAACGACGGTATCCAGACCGTTCTTGAGTTCCTGGACGAACTCCCAGGCGCCAGCTTTCCGGAGCGCGTCTTCGAGGTCCGCTTTGTCGATTTCGTGCTGGCCGTAAGCGACGTTCTCCCGGACGGTGCCGCCGAACAGGAAGGGCTCCTGAGAAACATAGCCCAGGTGGCTCCGGAGGCTCCGCAGGTCTACGTCTCGGACATCGTGACCGTCCAGCCGCACCGTCCCCTCATCGGCGTCATAGAGCCGCATCAGCAGCTTCGTGAGCGTCGTTTTGCCGGCGCCGGTGCGCCCGACCAGTCCGATCGTCTCCCCCGGCTCGACGCTGATGTCCACCTCGTCGATCACCGTCTCCTCCCCGTCGTAGCTGAACGAGACGCCGTCGTACTCGACGGCACCATCGACGGTCTCCAGCTCGGCACCGCCGTCGCGCTGCTCGATGCGGTCGGGGTCCCGCAGCAGCCCGACGATCCGCTCGGCGGCGGCGTAGGCGTACTGGTAGTTGTTGAGCACCTGGCCGAACTGGCGCATCGGGTACATCAGCCGGCGGCTGTACAGCAGGAACGTGACGAGCGTCCCTGCCGACAGCGCCAGCGTGAACACGCCGAAGCCGCCGAACAGATAGACGTAGCCCCCCAGCGCGAACGTGACCCCGTAGCCGAACGCCGTTATCAGCACCAGCGTCGGGAAAAAGCGGATCCGGGTGGTGATGGCGTCCCAGTTGGCCGAGCGGTAGTCGTCGGACGCCTCCTCGACGCGGTCGGCCTCGAACGCCTCCCGGCCGAACGCCTTGATGACGGTGATGCCGCCGATGTTGTTCTCTAGGCGGGCGTTCAGCTGCCCGACCGACGAGCGCACCTCCCCGTACTTGGGCTCGATGTTCTGCTGAAACCGATAGGACGCGTAGCCCAGGAGCGGCACCATCATCAGCGTCACCAATGCCAGCTGCCAGTGGAGGTAGACGGTGATAGCGCCGATGACCAGCGCGGTGACGACGATGCGCACCCCCGCCTGGAGGTCCTGGGAGAGGAACGATTCGAGCTGGTTGACGTCGTTGTTGAGTACGCTCATCACCTCGCCGGTCTGGTGGTCGTCGAAGAACGCCAGCCGCTGGGTCTGCATCTCGTCGTACGTGTCCGTTCGCACCTCGTGCTGGACGTCCTGTGCCACGCGGTTGAGTGCCCACCCACGAAGGTAGCCGGCCACGGAAGCCAGCAGGAACGCGCCGGTGACGATGCCGACGGTGAGCCAGAACTGGCCGGCCTCGGTCGCGGGAATCCAGACGTCGGGTACCAGCGGGAGCGCGAACGGTCGGCTGTTCTGGAAGAGCGCGTCCAGCGCCACTCCCAGGACGAACGCTGGCACGGAGAACAGTGCCGCGCCGACGACCGTCATCGCGCCGCCGAGCAGGAGCTCGGGGACGTGCTCGCGGCCGTAGCGGGAGACCAGGTAGCGCATCGGCCGGCCCGCGCGGTCCCGGAGCCCGTCCAGCGACCCCTCGGAGCCTGCCATACTCGGATGTGGGCCGGCGGTCGGATAAGCGACCCGACCTACTCTACGTGGACTCGGGTAACGTGGCCGCCACAACCGCACTGCTCGACGTACTCCCAGGTGGCGTCGTCCAGGCTTGCCGCCAGTTCGGAGTAGAGGTACTCTTCAGAGTGGCCTAGGTCGCCGTGGGTGACGAGGTTGACGTGGTGGCCGGAGGTTGTGTTCGCCACCGCATCGAGGGCGTTATCGACGACCTGCTCGGGGTCGTCGGCGTACTCGGAGGTCTCCAGGTTGACCGACCAGGAGGTGTCGTGGATAACGTCGGTGTTCTCGCTCACGCCTCCGACGAGGGCTCCCGTCCGGGAGTGGTTGTCCCCGAACGTGTTCGGCGCCAGCCCCACGGTCCTCCCACCGTATCCGCCGGTATGGTCGAGCTCCCCTCACCGTTCGGCAGCGATAGGCCCGCCTTCGACGACATCCGGTCGTTCGTCCCCGAACACCTCCCGGAGCCGGGGCCGTTCCTGGCCGACGCCGCGGTGCTGACCGGGGACGACCACGCCGCCTTCCACGCGAGTACTCGGGAATTGTTCGAGGCCCGCTCCGTGTACGACGCCACCTTCGGCTACAATCTCGCACGGCTCAACCTCGATCCCCGCCATCCCGACGCCGGTTACCGCTACGCCGAAGAGGGCGACGGCGTGCTGCGCGCTGAGTTCACCCCGACCACGGAGTTCTGCCCGCAGACCGACAGCCTCACCGTCGGCTCCTTTCGGGCGTTGAACGGGCTGACAGAGCGCCACGGCTACGACATCGTCCGGGTCCGGGTGGCCTGACCCGGCGCGTTTGGCTTCGCGGTCGTCCTGGCGAGTTCTTGGCCGGGAGTTACATTGCGCTCGCGACCGCCGGCTCCCACTCGAGGATGGCACCGGACCGGTGCTGCGATCGCAGCCCTACTCGGCGAAGTAGCTGGTAAAGAAGCCTGACAGGAACGAGGATACCGCCACCGCGAGGGCAACCTCGCCGAGGTCCCAGGGCCCGTCCCCGTCGTCCGCGGCGAGGACGGTGACCGCGACGCTGATGGCCAGCGAGACGATGCCGTTCAAGAGGTGCTTGCCGAATCTCATACCCGTACTACCCGCCCGTCCGGCTAGGGGCTTTCGCCTCCGCTCTCTTTACCGGTCGGCCTTTGCGCGGGCATAGCTCACCCCGAGCAGCCACATCGCGTAGCCGGCGCCAAGCACCAGCACCCGCAGACTCAGCCGGAGGCCGTTTTCCAGTGGAAGCGTCGGGGCGACGCCGAACACGACCACCGCCACCAGGAACCCGGCTGAGAGCCCCGACCAGCGCCCGACCGCCAATACTGGGACGCCCGATTCGTATGCGGTGTCCGGGTGGGAGAGCGTCAGCCGGATGACGGCGATGTAGCTGGCGGCGACGGCCGCTGCGAGCGCGAGGTCCGGGCTCCCGAAGCGATAGACGCCGCCCGCGACGACTCCCCCAACGGTTAGCGACATCAACCATCCTGTCGCGTGGTTCACACCGAGCCTACCGGCGGGGTCGAGAGGAACCTGTCGGTCTGGTCACTGGTCGCGCCGACCGCCGGCACGAGTAGCGTCCGGGAGAGCCGTTCCCGTCCCGCGAGAACCGTCTTTGCTATTTATATGTTTCACCAGGAAGGTTCGGCTATGTCATACCGCGTTCTCGTACCGGTTGACCGCGACGAGAGCCTCGCGCTCGCCCAGGCTCGCTATGTCGATCGGCTCCCGGTCGCCACGCAGGAGGTGGCGGCCAGGGTGATGTACGTCGTTCCGCCCCGGGAATTCAAGCAGGCCGGCGACGTGCAGTTCGACGACGTGTCAGCTGCCGTCGGGGCCGCGAACCACCTCGAAGAGGCGGGTATCTCAGTCGAACGCGTCGTTGAGGACGGCAGTCCGTCCGAAGCTATCGTCCGTGCCATCGACGACATCGGTGCCGACGAGACGGTGATGGGTGGGCGCCGGCGCTCCGGGGTAGCCCGGGTTCTGCTGGGGAGCACCGTCCACGACGTCGCCGTCTCGACGGAGACACCGGTCACGCTCACCGGCGAGGGCGGCTCTTTCGGCGGCGGCGATCACCGGCTGGTGGTCCCGGTTGACCGCGACACGGACCGCGCGCTCGCCCAGGCCCGCTACGTCGCCGCGCTCCCCGGCCCGCCTGAAGAGATACGCGCGACCGTCCTCCACGTGTTCCCTCATCAGGATTACCGCGGCGCGCCGCCCAAAGAGTTCGACGACGTCGGCGCAGCGGTCGCCGTCGCGAACGCGCTTGAGGAGGAGAACGTCTCCGTCGAACGCCGTGCCGTCGCCGGGGAGGTGGCTCGAACGATACTGAAAACCGCCAGCGATGTCGATGCCGATAGCATCGTCACCGCTGGGCGCAACCGCTCAGGCGTTCAGAAGGTGCTGCTGGGCAGCACCGTCCAGGACGTAATGGTGTCGGCCGACAGACCAGTTACTCTCACCGGGTAGAGTCCCGCTCGGCGTACACGACGACAGTCTCGGGGGTGACGACGACCGGGCGGTCCCACAGCCGGGTCGTGAGCCGCACCTCGCGGCTGCTGCGGGCGAACAGCTGGTTCAGGCCGTCGTCGTCGATCCGCTCGAACAGGGTCTGCTCCTGTTCGGGGAGCTCAATGTCCGAGTTCCGGAACGCCGCCAGCACGGCGTCCGTCGCCGTTTCGTCGCTCCCGATCGAGTAGGTGACGGCGGGCTCGTAGCCGTCGAGGCGGAGACCCGGGAGAGACACACCTGCGGTTGCCGCTTCTGGGGCATTAATTTTCTTGCTTTCTGGAGAAAAAAGTCACCCGGCGACGACTCTGTGGACGCCGCTCCGTGTCAGCACGTACAGCTCCCCTGCCCGGTCGCGGCCGACGCCGAACAGGGTTCCCAGCTTCCCGCTGTCCGGCGCCGCCACCTTGATTACTTCCGTCTCCCAGAGCCCCTCGTCGGCAGGTGTTGCCGAGAACAGCCGCCCTCGGGCATTCAGATCGCCGAAAACGTACCGACCGGACAGCGCCGGCAGCCCGCTCCCGCGGTACAGGTGTCCTCCGATGACGGAGATCCCCGACACTCCGTCCCCGGAGTGGGGGTATTCGATAACGGGATCCAGCAGCGGCTCCCCGCTGGGACCGGTAGCAGGGCACTTCCCGGTCTTGAAACAGTGGGTCGCCTCCCTCACGTTCCAGCCGTAGTTGCCGCCCCGCTTGACTCGGTTGACCTCTTCATAGCGGTTCTGTCCCACGTCCGCGACGTAAGCGTCCTCGCCGTCGAAAGAGATACCCCACGGGTTGCGCAGTCCCCAAGCGTAGTGCTCGTCCAGGCCCTCCCGACCGACGAGGGGATTGTCGTCGGGAACACCGTACGGCCGGTCGCCGGTGCGGCCGTCCACGTCGATGCGCAGCAGGCTCCCTAGCAGGTTCGTCGTGACGTCCTGGCCGTTACCGCCCGGGGCGGCCCCGTACCAGTCCTCCACATGGCCGGTCCCTTCGTCGCCGCTCGCGCCGCCGTCGCCGACACCGACGTACAGGTAGCCGTCCGGGCCGAACGCGATCGGCCCGGAGTTATGATTGCCCTGTGGCTCCGGTATCTCCAGCAACGTCCGCTCGCTGTCGGGCTCGATGGAGCCGCCCTCGCGGGCGCGGAACTCCGCAAGCACGAACGTATGGCTGTACCCCGACGGCCCTCCGCGGAGGGGGGCGCTGTACCGCAGATAGAGTCGCCGGTTCGAGCCGAACTCCGGGTGGAGCGCTATCCCGAGCAGGCCACGCTCGCCGCCGGTCATCACCCGATCGGAGATATCCAGCGCCCGCTCCGCGCCGACGCGGTACACCTGTCCCGGCCGGTCGGCGACGTAGCGGGTGCCGTCAGGCGCCTCCGCGAACGCCAGCGGCGAGGACGGCTCCTCCGTCACCGTCTCTAGGGCCATCGGCGCGTCACCGTCCGTGGTGTCATCGTCCGTCGTACTGATGGTGCCGTTGCCGTCGGTGGTTGGCTCTCCGGTATCACCGCCGTCGCCGGCGGTCGGGTCGTCGACCCCCCGGGACCCGCTACAGCCGGCGAGACCGGTGACCAGGGCCGCGCCGAGGGCGAGCGCTCCCCGTCGGGTGTGCATACCCGTGTCTGGGGTCGCCGAGGCAAAAGCCGCGCGATGGGTGCCGACGGGGTCCTCGCCCGGCCGTCGAACCTGTCACTGGAACGGGGCAGTCAGGGACGGTCATCGGCCGGATTGCGGGGGACAGAGAGCTTCGACCACCCGGCGGTGCCGTCCTCCCGGCCGAGCAGGCCGTTACGGCCCTCGGAGACCGCCCAGCACCCCCATCCCGGCCGTGCGAACACCTCCCGATCCCCGTCGCTCCTCGCTCACTACCTGAGCCGCTCCCCGCACGGCAAAGAGCATAGTGACAGGTGGCTCTTTCGCGTCCCAGCGTCACTCACTCCGCCGTCTGCTTTGCAAACAGCCAGCGTGATCGGGAAGAATTGTCCGTTTGGCTGAGCTATACGCGCTGGAAAGCCTGTCCGAGGTCGTAGCCCGATGGTGGCCGCTGACGGGGGACGTGAAAGCGTACCTCACCCCCAAGGACGCACGCAACGTGAATATCCCCGTGGAGGAATCCAACCCCTTCAGGGGTAGGAGGAGGTCAACTGAACGCCTCGCGCAGGAAGACCAGCGCGCCGCCGAGCATCGCGAGGTTACCGAAGAAGGCGAGCCGTTCCCCGTCGCGGCTGTCCTCGTCGGCGTTCCAGAAGTCGTGCATCGTCGTCGTCACGACCGCGAGGAAGGTGACGACCGCACCGGTCGCCAGCCGTGGCAGTTTCCAGAACGCCAGCCCTAATCCGCCGACCAGCATCATTCCGGAGGCGAACGGCGCCGCCAGCTCCGGCATCGGCACGCCCGCCGACTCCGCGTACTCGATGGTATCCTCCATATCCCGGAAGTCCTCCGATGCCTGGAGCGCGAGCCCCAGCCCAAGCAGTACCCGCCCGAGCCGCGAGGGCCTGCTTCCGTCCTCAGCCGCATCTCCGTCCGCTGTGTCTCCCATAGCTGTTACTCTCGCGGCTGAGGGATAAATACCGATGACGCCGCGACCGGTGGCCTCATCGGCCCCCCGGGTGCAAGGCCGGTTGATGAGCCTGCTGTCGGTGTTCGTGACGGTACTGTTGCCGGTGATTGCCGTCTCGGCGGCCGGCTACCTACTCGGACGGCTCCGGGGGATAGCGGTCGAGCCGCTGAACAGCGTCGCAGTCTACGTGCTGCTGTCGGCGCTCGTGTTCCACAGTCTCGCCACCACCACCGTCGGCACGGACACGGTGGCGAAACTGCTCGGCGGGGTCGGCGCCTACGTGCTCATGATGGTCGCCGTCGCCGCCGCGGTCGGACGTCTGTTCGACGCCCCCGGCCCGCTCGCCGGCGCGCTCGTGCTGACCAGCGCGTTCCCCAACTCCGGCAACTACGGCATCCCGCTGGCTGAGTTTGCGTTCGGCCCCGCTGGCCGGGACGTCGCGGTGCTTTTTCTCGTCAGCCAGACGGTGCTGTTCTGGACGGTCGGGGTGTACGTCGTCTCCCGGGGCGCCGACACCGGCTGGCGGCGCGCCCTTCGTACCGTGTTTCGCCTCCCGATGCCGTACGTCGTCGTCGGGGCGTTGCTGGCGCGCTGGCTGGGGGTCGTTCCCTCAGCGGGAAGCACGGCGATGGCGACGCTGTCACTGGTCGGTAACGCCGCCATCCCAATGATGCTGGTCGTACTAGGCGTCCAGCTCTCGACGGTGGACTACGCGGGCACGGCCGCACGAATCGGGATAGCCACCCTGCTGAAGATGGGTGTCGCCCCGCTGATCGGTATCGCGGTGGCGCTCGCGCTCGGCTTCGACGACCCAACCGCTGCCCGGGTGTTCGTCCTCGAGGCGTCGATGCCGGCGGCGGTGTCCGTGCTGGTGT
>CAZLOO010000049.1:10178-11956 GCA_964561055.1 uncultured Halobacteriales archaeon | reverse complement strand
CTCGGAACCGAGCTGCGCGTCGTCGACGAGCACGGCGAGGACGTCCCCCGCGACGACGAGACGATGGGCGAGATTGTCGTCCGCGGGAACCAGGTCATGGACCGCTACTGGAACAAGCCCGAGCGGACCACCGAGGCGTTCAACGACCGGGTCGAGGGCTGGTTCCACACCGGTGACTTCGCCACCATCGACGAGCGCGGGATGATCTCCATCAAGGACCGCAAGAAGGACGTCATCATCAGCGGCGGGGAGAACATCTCCAGCGTCGAGGTCGAGAACGCGCTGTACGGCCATCCCGACATCGAGCGCGTCGCCGTCATCGGCGTCCCACACGAGAAGTGGGGCGAGACACCCAAAGCGATCGTTGTTCGCTCCAGCGGCGCCGACCTCACCGAGGAGGCGGTCATCGAGTTCGCCCGCGACAACCTCGCGCACTTCAAGTGCCCCACCGCGGTCGAGTTCGTCGAGGACCTCCCCGAGACGTCAACGGGGAAGATCCGCAAGGTCGAACTCCGGGAGGTCCACGGCGACCCCGTCGCGTGACGCCGTCCGTTCCGGTCGGCTCGGCGCTACGACCGGAGCTGCGGCGTCGGCGGGGGCGCGGTCCTCACCGGGGCTCGAAGCGGTGGACCGGCCAGTCGGCCTCGTAGTCAAGCGCGACCTCCCGCTCGGCGGCCGTCGGCTCGCGGACCGTGAGTTCGACCGGGTCACCGACCGCGACATCGGCGTAGTCGGCGGCCACGCGACCGAGGAGCCGGCCACCGTCCGCGAGCTCCACGACAGCGACCGTGTACGGCGCCGCCGACGCGAACGCCGGCGGGGCCGCGTGGACCTCCGTGCAGGAGAAGACCCGGCCCTCACGGGACTGCGGTTCGACGTCGACGGCGCGGCTGCCGCAGGCGTAGCAGGCCGGCCGCGGCGGCAACAGGACCTGTCCACAGTCCGTACAGACCCCGCCCAGGAGTTCGCCGTCGGCGAGGGTGTCGAAAAAGCCCGGGAGGGTCCGCGGGTCGCTCGCGTCGAGTTCGCCGTCGGTCATGGTGCCTCCGCCGTCGTGAGCACGTGGCCGACGGTGACAGCGTCCGCGACGCCGCCCTCGTTGAGCAGCAGTGCCGTCTCGGCTCCGTCGACCGCGCGGTCGCCTGCGGCCCCGGTGAGCTGTTCGTACGCCTCAAGCGCCTGCAACAGCCCGGTCGCGCCGATGGGGTGGCCGCGGGCCTTCAGCCCGCCGCTCGTACTCAACTGCACGTCCGTCCAGCCCTCGGGCCGCTCCGGCGGCGGCCGGTAGCTCTGATACCCCGTCCCCGCAGGGGCGAACCCGGCAGCCTCCGCGAGCAGTGCCTCACAGACCGTGAAGGCGTCGTGGACCTCCGCGATGTCGACGTCCGCAGCGTCGATTGCCGCCTCCTCGTAGGCCGGCTCGGCGGCGATGCGGGCGCCCGCGATGTCGGTCATGTCCCGCTCGGCGACCGCGATGTTGTTCGCTGAGGCGCCGCTGCCCGCGACACGCACCTGTGGCCGGTCGAGGTCGGCCGCCAGCTCGGCGGTGGTCACGAGCACCGCGGCGGCGCCGTCCCCGACCGGCGCGCAGTCGTACAGCTTCAGCGGCAGGGCGACCGGGCTGGAGTCCAGAACCGTCGCCACGTCGATCTCCTTCGGGAACTGCGCGCGCGGGTTGCGCGTGGCGTTGGCGTGGTTCTTCACGGCTATCTCGGCGAGGTCCCGCTCCGTTGCGTCCGTCTCGTGGAGATAGCGGGTTGCGAGCAGCGCGTACTGGC
>CAZLOO010000049.1:0-10168 GCA_964561055.1 uncultured Halobacteriales archaeon | reverse complement strand
CGGACGTCATCTTCTCGACGCCACACGCGAGCACGGCGTCGTGTTCGCCGTTACGGACGTCCTTCACGGCGTGGCGCAACGCGAGCGCGCCCGCCGCAGCACACCCCTCGACCCGCTCGGCGGGGACGTGACGGAGACCGGCCCACTCCGCCAGGAGTGTTCCGTACATTATCTGGTGCTCGTAGCTCTCCGACTGGCTGCCGACGTACACCGCCTCAACGAGGTCGGCAGGGTCGGGGAGCTCCTCGAACGTCTCCGCGAGGGCGACCGAGAACAGGTCGCGGCCCGGGAGGTCCGTGCGGCCGATCGGCGAGGCGCCGACCGACGCTATGACTGGCTCTGGCATGTGTAATTAGCCGGTGTACGTTGTGTGCTAGACACCCTCACTCTTTCGATAACCGGGACTCCGAATCCGCCATGTCCTCTCTGGCGTGGATCTTCGCCTGTTCGCGGGCACTGGGATTGACCGACTCCTTGAACGGGACCTTCGCTACGGTCGCGTAGACGGGCTGGCCGGGCGATTCGGCGTACGCCTCCGGGAGGTGGACCTCGAACTCTAGGTCGAGGTCGGCGTCGTACACCAAGTCGTCGAGCGGGACGTCGGTCGCGGCCTGCAGCTTCGCCGCCGGCACGTATCCGAGGCCGATGTTGGTCTCGAGGTCCGGGTTCCACCAGGCCGACGTCAGGTAGCCACACTTCTCGCCCGTCTCCGGGTCCGAGACGAGCCAGAAGTCGGAGGCGTAGTCCCGGATCGGTTCGCCGGCCATCTTCAGGCCGACCAGTTTGTGCGTGAACGGGAACTCGCCGTTCTCGATGGCCTCCTGCTGGCGTTCCAGTTCGGTTTTGCCGACGTAGTCCGCGTCCTTGTTGTCGGGGACCTGATAGCCGAGGTTGACCTGGAACGGCGACGTCTCGTGGTCCATGTCCTGTCCCAGCGACATGATCCCGGCGGCGATACGCCGTTGATGGGATATCGCCGTCGCCCTACCGCCGTGGTCCTCGACCGTTTCGAGCACCGGGTTCCAGACCGCCTCGGCGTTCTTCGTCGACTCGCGAACGTATATCTCGAAGCCGGCCTCCCCGGAGAAGCCGGTCTGGCTCACAAGCACCGGGATATCGTTGACCGTGGCCTCCATCAGTCCGTAGTACGGGATGTCCTCGACCACGTCGCCGACGAGCGACTCCATCACGGCAGACGATTTCGGGCCCTGGACCTGCATCGGCGAGACGTCGATCTCGTCGATGTCGACCTCGAAATCGGAGTTGACCGTGACCCCCTGCAGCCACTGCTTCAGGTCGGCGTCCGCGATGGAGAACCAGAACTCGTCGTCGGCGAGCCGCAACAGGACGAAGTCGTTGAGGATACCGCCGTCCTGGTTGCAGCAGATGGCGTACTTCCCACGCATCGGTTCGATTTCCGTCGCGTCTCGCGTGATGACGTAGTTGACGAACGCCTCGGCATCCGGCCCCTCGACACGGATTTGGCGCTCGACCGCGACGTCCATCAGCGTCACCTCGTTGACCAGCAGGTCGTACTCGGCGTCCAGCCCGCCCTCGTCCGGATCGATGTACCCCCGCGGGTGGTACATGTGGTTGTAGATCGTCGCCTGTCGACAGCCTGCCTCGACGGAGAGATGCCAGAACGGCGACTGCCGCACTCGGGTGGAGATCAGGAGGTCGACGTCGGCGTCGCCAGTCTGACGGAGGTTTCTGGGGATGGTACGATCCGACTGATCGACACTTGGGTGGTTCGGGTGGTGGTGTTCTCCTGTCATCGTCGTTCTATCTCGGTCCTCCGGCGTACTGGTCGACGGGCGCCGCCCGGAGACAGCCGAACCGGCTGGCGTCTGGTGACGGGGTGACCCCGGCGGGGCGAGAGGCGGTCGGGTCACGGGCGCGGTACCGGGCGTCGGTCTGGTTCTGCCGTGTCATGCGGACAGACAGCCCATCCACTGCGGTATGCATGTGTGGCTTATTCCTATAACCCGTTTATCTCGCGTCGGGCCGGTTCGGGCCGCCCTGTTCCGTTCTCGCCGTGTGCTGGCGGGGGAAGGGGGGCAGCCGGGTGGGACGGCCGGCCTCCCGCGCGCTCCTCAGGTTGCCAGCGCACTGCGCTCCGGGGGACCAAGCCGCGAGCCACCCGGACCCCCGAACCCAGCACGCCGTCCGTATCGGGCGCTGGCGGCCGGCGGGGGTGACCCTCCTACAGCCCGGTGGGGTGGCTAATGAACGTCGTCTCTAGCCCCCACTGCTCGCACAGGTCCCCGACCCGCTGCACCCCGAACGTCTCCGTCGCGTAATGGCCCGCCAGCAGTACGTTCACCCTGGCCTCGCGAGCCTCGTGGTACAGCCGACCCTTCCCCTCGCCGGTGACATACGCGTCTACGCCGGCCGCCTCCGCCTCGCCCAGCCAGTCCGCGCCGGCACCGGTAAGGACTGCCACCTCTTCGATGGTCTCGGGCCCGGTATCGACTACCCGGACGCCGTCGTTGTCCAGCGCCGCGAGGTCGGCCTGCAGGTTCGAGAGTTCGATCGGCGCCGGCAGCCGTCCGCGGGTACCGATGTGCTCCTCGCCGAGAGCCCCGAACGGCTCACGGTCAACGAGGCCGATGTGGTCCGCGACCCCAGCGGCATTGCCCAGTTCCGGGTGGGCGTCAAGCGGGAGGTGGGAGACGTACAGCGCGACCCCCTCCCTGACAAGCGGGGCAAATCGATCGTATGCGGAGCCGGTCAGCCGGTCGATCCCGCCCCATATCACCCCGTGATGGGTGAGAAGCAGGTCCGCGTCGCGCTCGATGGCCGCTTCCGCTGTCGCCACCGCGGCGTCGACCGCCAGCGCCACCCGCTCTACCTCCCTGTCGCTACCGGACGGTCCCGCCTGGAGGCCGTTGGAAGAGGCGTCTAGGTCGGTGAAGGTGTCCGTCCGGAGCCGCTCGTCCAGCCGGTCACACAGCGCCGCAAGTTTCATACTCACGGCTGGGTCTCCCGGGGGTATGAACCCCCGCCACGTCGCGAGGTTGAGTGTCGTTCGACAGTGGTCCCGTCACCCGGCCCTACTGGAAACGTCGGAGGCGGCCTCGCCGCGTACGTCCGCGTCTCGGTGCCCCAGTCGCGGATCACGAACGTCTCGGTCGCGATCTCGTGGTGTCACTCAGGTGGCCTGCGTGCCGGACGACGGGGACGATGTTGCCCTCAACGGTCCGGGCGTCAACATCGAATTCAGAGGCTGGGTGAATTCCGCGGAGAACGTCTCGAATAGCGCCCCGATCCCCGAGCCCTGCGGCAGGTGTCCGTGCCAGTGACGAGGGGCGACTCCTCCGCGTAGGTGGCCAGTATCGCCTTGATATCCTGGTTGCCAGCGGCAGCCAGGTGATGCTCCAGCACGGACCCACTGGTCCCGGCGTAGTTCCTACTCGTCGTCTCTGTCACTACCCATAGTGTTCTATCCGCCCGGGCAGATACACTCGGCTGCGTTGCCACCCGGTGGAAACACCGGCACCGCCGTCGGCAGGCCGCTCGTCGTACCCCGGAACGAAGCGAACGACGAAGTCGTGAGCGAGCAGGGTGTGGTCGTTCACTCCGCGGCGTGTTCGTACACGAACGACCGGAGCAGTTTCGCCCCTAGCGCGGCCGCCTGGCCGTCATCGCGATCGTTCACCTCAACGATATCACAGCCGACACAGTCGGGCGCCACCGCCCGCACCACCCGGCGCATCTCCCGGGGTGTCAGCCCAAACGGCTCCATCGTCCCGGTGCCGGGCGCGAACCCTGGATCGGCGGCGTCGATGTCGACGCTGAGATACGTCGTACCGTCGAAGTTCGGCTCCCAGTCCGGCACCTCCTCAGGGGGGACCACCTTCACGTCCGGACGCTTGGCGCGCTCGTACTCCGCCTCGCTGCCGGCGCGAGCCCCGAGTAGCACCGCCCGGTCAACCGCCGCGAGCACGTGCCGGGTGACGGTGGCGTGGCTCAGCGGGTTACCGGCGTACTCCTCGCGCAGGTCAAGGTGAGCGTCCAGACAGACGTAGACGTCCGGATTACACCCTCGGACGGCGGCCGCGGTGACGGTGTGCTCGCCGCCGAGGATGAGCGGCACCACCCCGTCACGCCGGAGGTCGGTCACCTGGTCTTCAAGAAACTCTAGGTAGCCTTGGGCGTCGTCCCAGGCACTGACGTCGCCGGCGTCGTGAACTCCGCACTCCGTGAATGCGTAGCCGGTATGAGGGTCGTAGTCGTCGAAGGGGGCCGCAAACTGCCGTATCCGGCGCGGCCCGAACCGGGCGCCCGGCTGGAAGCTAGTTGAGACGTCCAGCGGCGCCCCGAGGACGGCGTAGTCGGCGCGGTCACGGGGCGCCCGCGCGCCGGGGAACTCCACCTATACGACCTTACGCTGGCCCTCGTACTCGAGGTACTCTATCTCGTCGTCTGAGGAGGGGTCCTCACCCTCGGGCACTCGCATCGTGAACGTCTCGTAGGTCTCTAAGTCCATTACTTGCATGTCGCCGTTCGAGACGGAGATGACCTGGCCCTGCTTGCGGTTGACGATGGGCACCCACACCTTCGCGTCCACCGGCTGTGTGAAGTTGCGCTTCTTTCCGTCGAACACCCCCTTCCCCTCCACCCGGGCCTTGGCGCTGCCGTGCTTGCCGGGCTTGGCGGTGCTGTAGGCGTTGATTACACACGGCGTATCCTCGATCATCACGTAGTTCCCCTCCTGGAGGTCCCGCACCTCGGTCTGTTCCCTAGGCATAGGCGTTCATTCTCGCCTTCGCGGCATAAACGGTTTGGAACCCTTGGCGCGGCGAGACCCGCCGACCGTAACGGTTTACCCTCAAGTACCACTAGCGAAGATAGGGCCGGTAGCTCAGTCCGGCAGAGCGTCCGGCTTTTAACCGGATGGTCGTGGGTTCGAATCCCATCCGGCCCGCTACCCGCGCACGGGCATGTAGGCCAGACCGAGCAGTAACACGGCTGCCAGCCCGGAGATGATGCTCACCCCCCAGAGGCCGTTGCGCCGCTCGACGAACGTGTCGATTTGAGACTGAGAGTCGGCGTACCCCCGGAAGTCCTGAGAGAGCGTCACCTCCTCGTCGTTCGGGAAGTGAACGAGGTACACCTCCCCGTCGGCGAGGGTGACGTTCTCACCCTCGCTGAGGCTTCGCTCGAACTCCTTGGCGCCGGTCCACTCGAAGGTGACGCTGCCTGCCGTTATTTCCACCACCCGGGCGTCGACGGGCTCTTCGTCAAACGTAATTCGGACGCTATCGTCAGTCGCGAACCGCTCAACGGTCGGCTCGGGGAGGTACTCCTCCAGCGGGACCAGCGAGTCGTTGGCCCGGTAGCGGACGAACGTCTCCCCCTCAGACTCGACGGTGGTGTTGTACACCGCGTCGTCGGCCCCAAGGCGGCTCTCCACGTCGAACTGCTCGGTGAGTACGACCACCCGGCCGTCCGTGCCGTTCGCCACCTCCAGGAGGTAAGTACCTCCTCGGAAAGTGACCTCGCTCCCGTTATCGACCGTCTCCGACAGCGTCGCGTCCGGAACGACGTATGTCACGTCACCGGACAGCGATGCCTCGCCACCACCGCCGTGGCCGCCGCCCTCACCGCTCGACTCGGGGACGGCAATCTCGCTGACGTTGTGCTGGACGCCAGCTTTCGTGAAGGCGGTCCCTTCGGCGTACGTCTCCCCCTCGATGTCGACGGGCGGGGGGCTCGCCACCGCGATGACGGAGTACGCACTCACCGCCATCACGATAAAAAAGAGTGTGTAGGCGGCGACGGCTTTCCGTTGCATGGGCGGGCGTTGCCCCCCCGGGGTAAAACGATTGCCGTCTCGGCGCCCTACTTAATGCGGTCGGGGACGGAGCCGGTGTATGGAGCCCTGGGAGAGCCTGTTCGAGCGTGCGGCCTGCCACGACATCACCGTCGAGACGGTACAGCGGGCGCTAGCCGAGCGTCGTGAGAGCGATGACTGAGACCGACCCGGACCCGCGGCTCGCGCGGGTCGCCGCCGACGCGGACGTGCTCGCGGCGGACCTGCTGGTCGGCGGCGCCGCTCGGGCGGCAATGGACCTCGTGCGCGACCACTCGTGGGTCGAGTTAGTCGTCACAGAGGCCGTGCTGGATGATACACAGGCAGTTGTCGCCGCGCTGGCGGATCCGGAACTGGCGGCCGACTGGCGGGCCGCGAGCGAGGGGCTTGCGACGGTGGTCGAGGCGCCGACCGGCGACCATCCGGCGCTGGCAGCGGCGTACCGCGGCGACGCCGCCCACCTGCTTACCCTGGACGACCGGCTGGCCAGCGCCCAGGCGGGCGCGGCGCTGGGACGATGGGAAATCAGCGTCAAGCGCCCGGACGGGTTTGCCCGTCTGTTCGACCCCGAGGTGATGTACGCGGCGGCCGTCGGCGACGAGTATCCCGGGTCGGGCTAAAATAGCGACTCTTCGACCAGGCAGGCGTAGCCCCGACGGAGCCGTTGGCTCACTGCCTGCTCGCTGACACCAAGCGCCGCGCCGAGTTCCTGCATCGTCGTCCCGCGGGGCACCTCGAAGAACCCCCGACGGTAGGCCAGTTCCAGCGTCTCGCGCTGGAGTTCGGTGAGCCCGTCGCCAGCGCGCCGGTCGTACAGGTCGCCGATGGTCACCTCCGTGCCGTCCGCCTCGAGGGCTTCGCAGTACTCGGCGAACACCTCGTGGCTGTCGAAACGGGCGGTCACCGACCAGCGGCCGTCCGCGTAGTCGGCGGCGAGCCACTCCCCGCCGGGCAGGAGCGGCTCCGTCTCGGCGACAGCCAGCCGGTAGAGAACGGTGTCCTCGGCCACGCTCATCCGACGAGGGTCGACAGCGCCGCGATCGGCGGCGGCCGCCCGCTCGAGGGCGTCGGCTTCCTGGCCTCCCACCCGGAGGACGATTAGCGAGCGGTCGCCGAGCGGGAACGAGCGGAGGAGTTCGGCGTCGACGCCGGCTCGCCGAAGCACCCGGTCCAGGGCGGACCCGGTTCTGTCGACCTCGAAGTCGGCGATGATAGCCATGCTTCCGAGGAAGGTCGGAAGGGTGCAAAACAGTTCCGGGCTATCATTCCCCGCGAGCGCCCCGCACCGTCTCTTCGACGGCGTCGACCCCCTCGTCGTGGACCAGGTCGCCGACGACCACTACGTCGGCGTGCCGCCCCATCGTCCGGGCGGCCTCGTAATCGCCGACGCCGCCGCCGTAGAACAGCACCGCGTCCTCCAGTGCTCCCCGAGCGGCCGCCACCGTCTCCGGGTCGCCCAGGGTCCCGGAATACTCCACGTAGACGATTGACTGGCCGAACATCCGTTCGGCAACGGTGGCGTACGCCGCCACGTCGTCCGGCTCTAGCGAGCAGTCCGCGCCGGTGTACTCGGCGACACTCGAGTCCGGGTTGAGCACAATGTACGCCTCCGTCGCCGTCCGGCCCCAGTCGATCTCCTCGTCGATGCGTACCCACTCCTTGTGGACCCCGGTGGTCCAGGCGACGTCGCCGGCGTTGAACACTACCGGGATGAGGTAGCCGTCGAGCGCTCCGGAGTGGACCACCGCTCCCGAGTGGGACGGCTCGATGTACACTGGCACGTCGTAGGTACCACAGGCCTCGATCACCCGCTCCATCTTCGCCTCGGTCATCCCGGTGGTCCCCCCGACCATGATGGCGTCGGTGCCGGTCGCCGCGACGTCCTCGTAGCTCTCCCCGGCGACGAGGCGCTTGTCGGGGTCGACCTTGACGACGTGGTCCCAGTCCGCCCACGGCTGCATATACGCCCACACACCGCGCCGTCCGATGAAACGTTTTCGACCCGCGCTCCCCCCGCTGCTGGCGACGCGTGACCGATCCGTGGCTGACAGACGACGAATAGTTTGGCCACAAACCATTTGTTGTCTGGCGGCTATTTTTCACGCAAAATGGGGGGAAATATCCCGCTGAATCGCCAGGTAGAGGCGGTGTTCCTGGCCATCACACTGATCGCCGTGGGGGGCGTCCTGCTGGTGCTGCTAGACACCGTGCCGCAGGTGTTCCTTGACGCGCCGCTGCACATGCGGTTCGGCGTATTCATCGGAGCCTACGGGCTCCTCGCGCTGGTGTTCCTCGGCGTGTTCAGCCGGATGCCCGCCGAACGGGTGTAGGGCTATACGCGGACCTGCTGTTGCCACTTCCGAACCCGCTCGGCGGTGACGCCGTGGACTTTGCCGGCAATCTCCTCCGGATCACTGGCGCGGAGATCGTCGATGCTCTCAACGCCGGCGTCGCTCAGCCGCTCAGCCGTCGCCTCGCCCACGCCGTCTAAATCCTCCAACTCGTCCGGCCGCTGGCGGGCCTGGAACTCCCGGTAGTTGCAGATCGGACAGCCCAGCTCCCACGGATCACCGTCGCCGTCCTGAACCTCTAAAGCCGGCAGGCCGTGCTCCTCGCAGCGCTCGTCGGTGACGACCACCTCACCGCGCCGAGGGAGGGGCAGCGAGTACTCACAAGCCGGGTAGCGGGTACAGCCCACCAACCGGTTGCCGTTGCGGAGCTGCTTGATAGCGAGCTCGCCACCCTCCGCCTCCCCGCAGTCCGGGCAAGCGCCGATGACGCGGTCCTCCGCCTCGTCGGCCTCGTCGGCCCTACACAGCGGGCAACCGTGGACGTACGTGTCCCGCCCGTCCAACATCTTAACATAGCGCAGGCCGTGGGTCTCACAGCGCTCTTCCATCGCAGTCGGCTCGCCGCTGTCCGGCAGGGGCAGCGTGTACTTGCACTCCGGGAAGCCGTCACAGCCGATGAAATACGACCCCCGGCGCGAGCGCCGCACCAGCAGGTCGTGGGCCGACTCCGGGCACGACCCGAGAGTGCGGTCGGCCTTCAGCGCGTCCCGCAGGTGCTCGCCGATGGCCTCGCGGGAGCCCTCGAGCTGTTCGAACAGCTCCCGCAGCATCTCCCGGGACTCCTCGGTCACCTCCTCGAACGTCGCCTCCCCCTCGGCGATGGCAGTCATGTCCCGCTCGAGCTGGGCGGTCATCCCCTCGTCGACGATGTGGTCGGCGAACTGCTCGGCGGCCTCCACGACAGCCATCGCCAGCCCGGTCGGCTTCGGGGGGTCGCCCTCGACGTAACCACGGTCGTACAGCTTTTCCACGGTCTCGTGGCGGGTGCTTTTCGTCCCCACCCCGAGAGCCTCCATGCGCTCGATCAGCCGCGACTGGCCGTACCGCCGCGGGGGCTGGGTCTGCTTAGCCTCCAGACGGGGCTCTTCCACCGCGAGGTCGTCGCCCTCCTCGACCGGGGGGACGGCGGTCTCGTCGGCTGAGCTGTACGGGTACACCGCGTGATAGCCCGGCTCTAGAAGGCGCTTGCCGTTCGCCTTCAGCTTCGCGCCGCTGGCGTCGGCGGTCACCCGTAGGTGAGCCCACCGGGCCGCGGGCGCGCAAGTAGCGTAGAACCGCCGGACGATCAGCTCGTAGATCTCCCACTCGTCGTCGGAGAGCTCCTCCGGGAACTCCCCCGTCGGGTGTATCGGCGGGTGGTCGGTGGTCTGCTTGTCGCCGCGGGTGGGCTCGACGTCGCCCTGTTCGAGCAACCGTTCGGCGTCTTCGCCGTAGCTGGGGTGCTCGCTCATCCGCTCGAGCAGGTCCCGCTCGTTGAGGTCCTCCGGGTAGACGGTGTTGTCCGTCCGCGGGTAGGTGACGTAGCCGGCGGTGTACAGCGACTCCGCGACATCCATCGCCCGGGAGGCGGCGTAGCCCAGCGATCCTGCCGCCTTGATGAACGCCGTCGTGTTGAACGGCGCCGGCGGGTCGTCCGTGCGGGTGCGCCGTCGGACCTCCTCGACGGTCGCGGTAGGGGTCCTCTGCAGGGTCTTGAAGGCCGCCTCCGCGGCGGCCTCGTCTGTGACCCGCTCGGTCTCGGTGCCGTCCTCGAGGTAGAAGTACTGCGCCTCGAAGCGCTCGTCGTCGCCGCTACCGGCGACCAGGTTGGCGAAGATCTCCCAGTAATCCTCCGGCTCGAACTCCTGGATGTCACGCTCCTTCTCCGCCAGGATTTTCAACGCCGGACCCTGCACACGGCCTGTGCTCAGTGTCTTGTACCGGTTCTGTGACCGCACGGCAAGCATCAGGGCACGGGACAGGTTGATGCCGTAATACCAGTCCAGAATATGGCGTGTCATCC
>CAZLOO010000048.1:0-12012 GCA_964561055.1 uncultured Halobacteriales archaeon | reverse complement strand
TCCCGGGTGGCGACCGCCTGCTTGCGGCGCCCCTCGATGCGCTCTATCTCGGCCGTGACCTCGCTGCGCTCGCTTTCCAGCTCGTTCAGCCGGGCGTGGAGGTTCCGCTCCTCCAGACGCTCAATCGTGGCGTCACGGTCCTCCAGGAGCTCCCGCTTGGCGTCGAGAACGTGCTTCACGCCAAGCCGGGCCCCGGAGGCCCGCTCGCGGTAGGTCTCCAGCTTCCCGAGTTGGAGCAGGTCGTCGATCATGTCTTGGCGGTCGCCCGGCGGGGCGTTGATTAGCTTGTTCACCTCCCCCTGACGGACGTACGCGCAGTTGACGAACGCCTCCGCGTCCATGCGCAACAGCTCCGTCACCGCGGCCCGGACGTCTGTCGCGCCCTCTATCGTGTCCTCCGACGTCTCAAGCACGCACTCGGCTGTGTAGGCGCTGCCGTCTCGGAGGCGGAGCCGACGCCGGACGTGGTAGGAGTCGCCGCCGTGGGTGAACCACAGCTCCACGGTCGTCTCCTTTGAGCCAATAGTAACGACCTCGTCGAGCGTCGTCTCCAGCGCGCGCGCGCCATACAGCGCGAAGAAACACGCCTCCAGTAGCGAGGACTTCCCGCTACCGTTGACCCCGTGGATAACCGTCACCCCGCGGTCCAGCCGCAGGTCGGCGTCCTGGTAGGGCTTGAAATTCTCCAGGCGGACCCGATCGAACCGCATCAGAAATCACCCAACCGGGGCTGCTCGCTCCCCTGAGCTTCCCCCCTCTCCTCCTCGGCTGGCTCTGTGTCAGGTGGTTCGCCGTCGCGTCCCTCGTCGGCGCTGGACTGGCCATCGCCCGCCGGGCCGGCGGGAGTCCCCTTCCCTCCCTCGGCTGCGTCTCTGTCGGGGGGCGGCTCCGCTTGGGCAATCGGTCCGTCGTCCCCGTTCCCGGTGGCGAAGGCACCCTCCTCGTCCAGCGCCTCGCGGACGCGACGCTCAACCTCCTCGGTGACGCGGCTGTCGGGGGTTTTCGAGGCGCGCACCACCTCGTCGACGGCCCTGGCGACATCGCTCAGCCCCATCTCCCGGAGGCGCTCGCGGACCGCGTCATCCGGATCGGCGAAGCTGGCAGACAGCTCCGACTGCTCTTCGAACTCCCGACGGTCGTTCACCCGCGCAACCAGCGCTCCCCGGTCAGAGACGAACTGTTCGACCTGCGCGGGCGGGAACTGCTCGCCCTCGCCGGTGACGGATACCACCGTCACCGTCCCCTCCAGGTCGTGCTGGCCGACCCGCTCGGTCACCCGCTCGGCCCCCTCGCCGGCGGCGAGCTCGACGTCCACGAACACGAACTCCCGGGTGGGGAGCCCCCGCCGGGAAATCCGGGTCCCGTCGTCGAAGGTGACGATGTTGTACCCGCGGTCCTCCCGCTCTGCGGCACTGGCGCGTTCCGTCGAGCCACAGTACGTCAGCCAGGTCCCGTCGACTTCCTCCATCCGGGGGGTGTGGTCGTCGCCCAACAAGACGGCGTCAAATGCGACATCGCTCGCATCGATGATCGCCTCGGCGTCCCAATCGCCGTGGGGGAACGGCTGAAATAGCCCGTGGGCGACGAGCGCGGCGTGGTCCACGTCGTGGGGGTCGAAGTCGTAGGCCAGGTCCTCTCGCTGGGCTAATGGGACGTAGTCTAGCCCGTAGAAGGCGGTGTCCGCCACCACCACCGGCTCGCGGCCGAGCCGGGTCGCCAGCCCGAGCGACTCGAACAGGTCCAGCCACTGGGCGTCACGCTTCGTCTCGTGGTTGCCGACCACTGCTAAAAACGGTATTTCCGCCCCCGACAGCTCCCGGAGTGCTGACACCGTCCCGAGCACGTCAACCAGCTCCGGCCGGCGGTCATGGAACAGGTCCCCTGCATGAACGACCGCGTCCACGCCGTCCTCAACGGCGTCGCTCACCACCTGCCGGAACGCGGCCAGGAAGTCCTTCCGTCGCTCCGGTGAGTGGTACTGCTGGTATCCGATATGCGTGTCCCCCGTGTGGATCACACGCGTCATCTGCCCGTTCTTGTCACGGATCGCCTAAAGCCGTTCTGTGACCGGGGTGAAACTGGTTCAATAGGTGGGCGACTCCTCGCGGATCCCTTCGCGCTTGTTCACCACGCGGGCGAACACGAATAGCGCGTCCGACAGCCGGTTGAGGTAGGCGATCGCCTTCGTATTCACCGGCTGGTCGCTCGCGAGCGCCACCGCGCGGCGCTCGGCACGACGCACCACCGCCCGAGCCTGGTGGAGCCTCGCGCCCGGCTGCGAGCCGCCGGGGAGAATAAAACTCTCCAATGTGTCCAATTCCTCGTCGAACTCGTCCATCCACGCCTCAAGCTGGTCGATCTCCCCGTCCTCGATGCGGGGGGCGTCACTGTCGTCCTCCGGGTCCGCAAAGTCCGCCTGAATGATGTGGAGGTGGTTCTGAATCGCCGCCAGCCGCTCGTCGACATCCTCGTACCCCGAGGGGCGGATGACGCCGATAACAGAGTTTGCCTCGTCGACGGTGCCGTAGGCCTCGATGCGGGCGCTGGTCTTCGACACGCGGGACATGTTCCGGAGGTCGGTCATCCCCTCATCCCCGCGGCCAGTGTAGATCTTCATGCCGTCCGCCACTGGACGCCCCGCAAACTTATACCCGGGTGGCGCGGGGAAAGCTACTTACCTGTAGAGTAGTTACTCGAAAAACGAGTAACTATGACGGAGGAGGACGCTGAGAGGGAGGGGGAGGCGCCGACGGACCACCTCGACGGGATGGCGGACGGCTGTGGGTGTGCGGAGGCGTGGGCCCACGCCGCCGAGCAGCGGGAGGGCTGACAAGCTTTTTGCGATGCCGCGCCCGAACTCGTCCAATGGCCGACGACGTCTGCGTGATCGTGCCGACCCTCAACGAGGCCGAGACCGTCGGCAGCGTCGTGAAGGCGTTCGTCGATCAGGGGTACACGAACGTGCTCGTCGTCGATGGCGGCTCTACTGACGGTACCCGCGAGACCGCTACCGAGGCCGGCGCCCGGGTCGTCGAGCAGAGTGGCTCTGGCAAGGGCCAGGCCGTCCGCGAAGGTATTCGGCTCGTGGATGCGCCATACGTGTTGATGCTGGACGGAGACGGCACCTACGACCCGGCTGACGCCGACCGGATGCTCGAGCCGCTCCGCTCGGGCCGGGCCGAGCACGTCATCGGCGACCGGTTCGCAGACATGCACGAGGGGGCGATGCCCCGGCTCAACCGGGTCGGCAACCGCCTGATCAACGGCGCGTTCGAGCGCATCCACGGCCGGGAATTCGGGGACATTCTCAGCGGCTACCGGGCGTTCACTCGGGAATCCGTCGAGCGGCTGTCGCTTACAGCCGACGGGTTCACCATCGAGACCGAACTCTCGGTCGAGTGCGTCAAACACCGGGTACCGACCGTCGTCGTTCCGGTTACCTACCGGCCGCGGCCGACCGACTCCGAGCCGAACCTCAACCCCTTCCGAGACGGGGCTCGTATCCTCACTTCGCTGTACAGCCTCGCCCGGATGAACAACCCGTTGTTCTACTTCGGCAGCCTGTCGTTACTCTCCGGGCTGGTGGGGCTGGCGCTCGCGGCGTATGTCGGCTACGAGTGGTTCGTCCGTACCCCGCCGGTGTCTCACGAGGTGCTGGCGGTTGTCGGCGGGTTCGCCCTGCTGGTGAGCGTCCAGTTGGCCGTGTTCGGCGTGCTGTCGGACATGGTCGTTGTTGCGAACCGCGAGCAGACACGTCGGCTGGAGGAGCTGACCCGCCAACTCGTTGAGAAGCGCGAGGCCAATGACGGCGGGGTCGACACCGACGAGGACACCCCGGTGCGAGTCGAGGACTGAGCGCTCAGATCGGCATAAGCGAGCGCAGCCGGGCGAGGATTCCCGTTGAGGAGGAGGCTCGCTTCTCTTCGAAGACCGGGTGAAGCACGTTCAGCAGCTCTTGGCGGGATTCGAAGCGCTGTTTCGGCACCCGGTCCAGCGCGTCGGCGACGGACATAGTGTTGCCCGCCGCGTTGTACGGCACCTCCGCGGCTCCCAGCTCCCGGCGCAGGCTCTCGACGTCCGTGGGGAAGGTGACCTCCCGGTCGGCCAGCCTGGCGTCGAGGGCGGCGATGCCGAACGCGACCGTGTCAGGGCCGTCGTCGAGGTCGTCGTCGTCGGGCGGGCGCACTGCCATTACTGGGGTGTTATGCCGCCGCGACCAAAAGGGTACGCCCGGGCCAAAGGCTTTGCCCAGGCGGCTACAAGCCGGGCGCGTGTACCGGGCGAGCGACGAGCGGGAACACGACCGCTGGCTAATGGAACTCAACGAGGCGGCCGACCGGCTCGATCTCTCGGAGACCGCACGCTCGCGGGCGGCGGACCTGTTCCTCTCGACGGTGCCGGATGGTGACCGCTCGAAGCCTGCGGGCGTCGCCGCGGCGCTGTACGTCGGCGCGCTCGTCGAGGGAGACCGCCGCTCGCAGGCGGCCGTCGCCGACGCTGTCGGGGTCGCCCGCCTCACCGTCCAGCAGCGCTGGAAGGACCTGCTGGAGGAGGCCGGGCTGGAGCCCCCCCACTGGTAGCGTGGTCCGCTCTCGCACGCCTGCGCCCGTTCGGAAGCGCTTTTATGCGGGGCGGAGCTACTCTATGCCACGACCCGTGCGGGGGCCGTGACGGGCCCGGTCAGGGAGACGACCGTGAGAGCGGGGCCGGGCACGGGAGCCCACCCACGGGGTCGACCCCAACAATGTCAGTGTACGTAGATTTCGACGTGCCGGCCGACCTCGCCGAGGACGCCCTTGAGGCGCTCCAAGTCGCCCGGGACACAGGCTCGGTAAAGAAAGGAACGAACGAGACGACCAAGGCCGTCGAACGAGGCAACGCCGTCCTGGTGTACGTCGCCGAGGACGTCCAGCCTGAGGAGGTCGTGATGCACCTCCCGGAGCTGTGCGAGGAGAAGGACGTGCCGTACGTGTTCGTCCAGACACAGGACGATATCGGACACGCCGCCGGCCTGGAGGTCGGCTCCGCGGCCGCGGCCATCGTCGACGCCGGCGAGGCCGAGGACGACGTGGAGTCCATTTCCGGCAAGCTCGAGGAGCTCCAGTAGGATGTCCGCCGAGGAAGAGCCCGACGCCACCGCGGCAGAAGTGATAGAGGTCGTCGGCAAGACTGGAATGCACGGCGAGGCGATGCAGGTGAAGTGCCGCATCCAAGAGGGCAGCAACCAAGGACGCATCATCACGCGCAACGTGCTCGGGCCGGTCCGGGTTGGCGACGTCGTCCAACTCCGCGAGACTGCCCGCGAGGCCGACGCTATCGGTGGTCAGTGATGGTTCAGCAGCGCACCTGTGACTTCTCCGGCGAGGAGATCGAGCCCGGCACCGGCATCATGTACGTCCGCTCGGACGGGACGGTGCTGCACTTCAAGGACTCCAAAGCGGAGAAGAACTACTTCATGGGCCGCGATGCCCGCGATCTCCGATGGACGGAGGAGGGCCACCAACAACACCGCTCGCGCAGCCCGCGGACCGCCGAGGAAACCGAGGAATGACCGATGAGCGCACGTTTGTGATGGCCAAGCCCGACGCCGTCCAGCGCGGGCTCGTCGGCGAGATTGTCTCCCGGATAGAGGACCGCGGTCTAAAACTCGTCGCCGGGAAGTTCATGCATATCGACAAGGAACTGGCCCACGAACACTACGGCGAGCACAAAGGTAAGCCGTTCTTTGAGGGACTCGTGGAGTTCATCACCTCCGGGCCCGTGTTCGCGATGGTGTGGGAGGGGGCCGACGCCACCCGCCAGATCCGGCAGATGATGGGCGCGACCGACCCCGCAGAGGCCGCCCCCGGCACCATCCGGGGCGACCTCGGGCTAGACCTGGGGCACAATGTCATCCACGGCTCGGACCACGAGGATCCCGGTGCCAACGAGCGGGAGATAGCGCTGTTCTTCGACGAACAAGAACTCATCGACTGGGAGCGTACCGCCGACATCTGGGTGTACGAGGACGCCGACTGATTCGGCGGCAACTTCTTCCTCTTTCCACAACCCCGTTTGAGAGCGTTTCTCGCCGCTGACGCAAGCCAGCGGACCTCTGTAGCCGTTTGAAATCGTGCTATGGCGTCACACATACCAGCGATTAAAGCCGATAGGGGCGGGCTAAGGCCGCTCCCGCGTAAACCGATGGGCGCTATGAGCGACGCCGAACAGCCGGGCGAGGCGGAGAGCGGCCCCCACGCGGGCCACCACGGCCACGACCACGAGGGACCCGGGTACGCCACCCCACAGGCAGCAATCGAGGAGTCCCAGCGCGAGGAGACGGCATACGTGATGGGGTTATACGTCGGCACGGACGTCGACGCGCCGGACTTTCTCGCGGTTGTCGACCTGGACCCCGACTCGGAGACGTACGCGGAGGTGGTCGACCGCGTGGAGATGCCCAACCGGGGCGACGAGCTACACCACTTCGGCTGGAACGCTTGCTCGTCGTCATGTCACGTCGGCGGGCTGGAGCGCCGGCACCTCATCGTCCCCGGCCAGCGCTCCTCGCGGTTCCACGTCATCGATACGGAGGACCGCCGTAACCCGGAGATGACAAAGGTCATCGAGCCCGAAGAGGTGTACGAGCACGACCTCTCGGCGCCCCACACCGTCCACTGCATCCCGGAAGGGGAGATCCTGGTGTCGATGCTGGGCGACGCCAACGGCGACCTGCCGGGGGGCCTCCTGGAACTCAACGACAAGTTCGAGGGCTTCGGCCGGTGGGACCCCCCGGGCGAGATCGAGATGAACTACGACTTCTGGTACCAGCCACGCCAGAACGTGATGCTGTCCACGGAGTGGGCCGCGCCGAAAACGTACTACCCCGGATTCGATCTAGAGGACGTCGAGGCCGGGCGGTACGGCCAGCGCCTCCACTTCTGGGACTGGGAGGAGGGCACCGTCGAGCAGACCATCGACCTCGGAGAGGAGGGGCTGATTCCCCTGGAGGCGCGGTTCCTCCACACCCCTGAGAGCACCCACGGCTACGTCGGCGCGGCATTGTCCTCGAACATCATCCACTTTCACGAGGAGAACGGGGAGTACCACGCCGAGCCGGCCATCGAGTTCGACGACCGGGAGCACGAGGGCTGGGACATGCCCGTACCGGCCTTGCCGACTGACATCCTGATATCGATGGACGACCGCTACCTGTTCGGATCGAACTGGCTCCACGGCGAGGTGTGGATGTACGACATCTCCGATCCTTCGAACCCCCGGAAGGCTGACTCAATCTCCATTGGCGGCTACTTCGGCGATATCCAGGAAGTCCAGGGCCGCGAGCTGGACGCCGGCCCCCAGATGCTCCAGCTCTCGCTGGACGGCGAGCGGCTGTACTGGACGAGTTCGCTGTTCTCCACCTGGGACAACCAGTTCTTCCCTGGGGAGGCAGAGAACGGCTCCGTAATGCTGAAGGCCGATGTCGATCCCCGACGGGGCACGATGGAACTCGACGAGGAGTTCCTCGTGGACTTCGGCGAGATGCCCCACGGCCCGGCGCGGGCTCACGAGATCCGCTGGCCCGACGGCGACTGTACCAGCGACGTCTGGCAGTGATCCGCCGGGAGCCCCGCCCCCGGAGAGCGTGACGACCACCTACTCCCTCACCCTGAAGCGAGCGGACGGCGGGGACGAGCGCGTTGAGGCCGCGCCTGATCAGACGGTACTGGACGCTGCCGAGGCGGCCGGGGTGGGCCTCCCGTTCGGCTGTCTGACTGGCGCCTGTGGCACCTGTACCGGTCGGCTGCTGGAGGGGGACCTGGAGCACCGCCGCCCGGCACGGGCACTGAAGAAGCGCCACCGCGAGGAGGGGTACGTGCTGCTGTGCATCGCCGAGCCGCGCAGCGACTGCCACATCCGGGTAGGTGCCGACGTACAGGCCGAACTGGTGCCCAACCCTTGGCGCTGACCCCGATTACTCGTCCCCGGAACGGGCCTGGGCCCATGGTCGAGAACCCCTCGCAGAGCTACGGATGGCAGCGCCAGCGGAAAATATACTCGACGGGGACCCTTACCAACCAGCTCACAGCGTTCCCCGTCACCTACGAGGACTTGGAGGCGACTGCGCTCGACTCGCTAAGCGACCGGGCGGTTGCCTACGTCGGTGGGGCACCGAGGGCGAGGACACTGTCACCGAAACCGGCTGTTATTGGCGGACTGGCGGCTCGTCCCACGAATCCTCGCCGGCATCGCCGAGCGAGACCTCCAAGTTGAGTCGTTCGGCCGCGAATTCGAGCCGCCGCTCGCGCTGGCACCGGTCGGCATCCAGACATTCCTCCACAAGGAGAGGGAACTGGCCACCCCGCGGGCGGCCGCCAACCTCGGCCTACCATTCTGTCTCAGCTCCGTCGCCAGCGTGACCAGGGAAACGGTCGCCGAGGTGGACGACGATCCGGCGTGGTTCCAGCTCTACCCCTCCTCAAACCACCGGACACCGGCGTCGTTCGTGGAGCGCGCCGAGCAGGCTGGCTTCGACGCACTCGTGGTAACCGCGGACGTGCCGGCGCTGGGCTGGCGCTGAACGGCGAGGAGGGAGTCAGGACGGTCGGTGATAAAGAACCTTCGGGCGGATATCGACCTGACATTGGCGAACCTCGGAGGCCCGGTCGCGCGGGACCAGGGCCGCGAGGCGGTCGTGGCGCGGAGCGACCTATGGGGCGGCCGGCGCGCTCTGACTCAGGCCGGCGCCAGCGCCTCCAGCGTCCGCTCGGCGGTCTCAGCGCCCGCGGTCTGAGGGACCACCAGCATCGGTCGGTCGATGACGTCCAGCTCCACCACCTTGGCGAGACGATCCGACGCCGTCTCGGGGGTGCCCGCAACCCCAAGGTCGGCGACCATCTCGTCGGTGACGAGGTCCGCGGCGCCGGAGCGGTCACCCTCCTGCCAGGCAGCCGCGATAGCCTCCGCCGCCTCGGGGTAGCGCGACCCGACGGCCTTCTCGTACCCCTTCCCGCTGCCCACGTAGTAGGCTACGTGCTCACGAATTAGCCGAGCGGCCTCCTCCTCGGTGTCGCACACCGCCGCGGGGACGTATGGAGCGACAGTTATTCCTTCGCCCTCTCGGCCGGATTTGGCGGCCTGCTCGCGGACGTACTGGTAGGCGTCGGGGAGCTCCGACCATGGGACGTTGTGGGGTATCCAGCCGTCACACAGCCGCGCGACTACGCGTCGGTTGGCTGGCCCGAGTGCGGCGTGGTACACCGGAACGTCCTGTCCAAGTGAAGGGAAGTCCGCTACCTCGAACACCCGGCCGTCGTACTCGACCCTGCCGCCCGTGCTGAGGAACTGCTTCGTCAATTCGATACACTCGTGAGCGCGTCTGACCGGGTTCTGGAACTCCATTCCGTGAAGATCCTCAATCGCCTTCGGCGTGGAGGTGCCCACCCCCAGGGTGAACCGGCCGCCGGAGATCCGATCCAGCGTCGCGGCCGTCATCGCAAGCACGGCCGGCGTCCGCGAAAAGACGTTCAATATCGCCGAGCCCAGCTCGATGGCCTCGGTTCGGGCGGCTATGTCGGCCAGCCGGACAACCCCGCTGTCGTACCACAGCTCCGGCACCCACGCCGCCCCGTAGCCGAGTTCCTCGGCGCGGACGGCGAACTCTGTCGGGTCGGGCACAGTTGGTGGTATCTGGACGCCGTAGGACATACCCACACTCGCGCCGGCGGTAGTATAAATCCGGGCGCCCTCGGCTCAGAGCACGGTCCCAGCTTCGCGGAGCCGCTTGATGCGTTCCTTCCTGTAGCCCGCTTCGCGGAGTAGTTCGGCCGTGTGCTCGCCCTGCGCAGGAACCGATTCCTCGATTTCGGGCAGATCGACAACTGCCGGGAACCCGACGCGAGGTCGATCACCGCGTATCAACCCCCGCTCACGGAAGGAGTCCAACTGGACGGCCTCGGCGGGCGTATAGACGCCGTCGATCATCCCGTCGACCCCGTCGAACGTCTCCACCCACTCGTCGCGCGCCCGCTCGGTGAACACGTCCGCCAGTTCCTTTCTGAGCGCCTCGCGCTCGGCGGGGTCGTCGGTCATATGAGCACCGATGAGGTCCTCGCGGCCGACAGTCTCGCAGAAAGCCTGCCAGAACTGCGGCTCCAGAGCGGCGATGGTGACGTACCGACCGTCACGGGCCTCATAGCTGTCGTACCACGGGTACGCGCCGGCCAGCGGCGTCCCGCCGGGGCGGGGGTCAGCGCCGTCCAGGGCCTCCGTCGCCACCGCTTGGCCGAAGGACAGCACCACGTCCGCCATCGCCACGTCCACGTACTCTCCAGTACCGTCCCCGAGTTCGCGGGAGAGCAACCCGCCGAGAACAGCGAAGGCGGTGAACAGCCCACCCGCGAGGTCGGCCACCTGGTAGCCCGGCGTTACGGGAGCCGAATCGGGGTCCTCGCGGGTCATGTCAAGCAGTCCCGCGCGCCCGATGTAGTTGAGGTCGTGTCCCACCCGAACGGCCTCCGGGCCCTCGTTGCCATACCCTGTCAACGAGCAGTAGACGATACCGGGATTCACCTCTCGAAGATCCTCGTAGCCCACCCCCAGACGATCCACGACCCCGGGACGGAACGACTCCACGACCGCGTCGGCGTCGTTCGCGAGCGCTCGGAACGCCGCCAGCCCCTCCCGACTCTTGAGGTCGAGGGCGACGCTGCGCTTCCCCCGGTTGACGGCATCGAAGATGGCCCCCACACTGTCGTCGCCGGTCTCCCGGAGCGGCGGCATCTCCCGGGCGTAGTCGCCGGCACCGGTGTCCTCCACCTTCACCACGTCGGCACCGGCGTCGGCGAGTAGTTGTGTCGCGTACGGTCCCGGGAGCAGCCGGGTCATGTCGAGCACCCGTATCCCGTCGAGTCGCATACCCGCTGGTCGGCACGCCCCGACTTAACCCCGGCGTGAGCACGGTCGCGGACAGACCGACCTGTCGGACGGCCCCCTTCATATCAGTCCGGCCGTAACGCGGGGCATGGGCGAGCACTGGACCGAGGAGTGGTTCGTCGAGCGGCCGAGCCTGCTCGCCCCGGCGGTCGAGGCCGGGGCTGGCGATGCCAAGACGGAGGTCGAGAACTTACTGGAGCGGGTCCGGGAGCGCTACGGCCTTGACCCGGACACCGTGCTTGACGCCGCCTGCGGGCGCGGACGCCATGCCGTCGCGTTGGCCGAGCGCGGCCTTGACGTGACCGGGGTTGACCTCTCGCCGTCGTACGTCGAGGCCGCCCGGGAGCGGGCCGCAGCTGCCGGGGTCGCCGACCGAACGACGTTTCGGGAGGCTGACCTCCGGGAACTGGACGCTGCCGGCAGACACGACCTGGCGGTGAACCTGTTCACCTCCTTCGGGTTCTACGACGACAACACCAACCGGGCAATACTGAAACACCTCCATGGCGCCCTCGTCGACGGCGGTGTCCTGGTGATGCAAGTGGCCAACCGGGACGGCTTGCTGTCGGTGTTCGACCCCGACAGCGTCCGCAAGACGGAGGACCTGCTGCTCGCCAAGCAGCGGGAGTACGACCCGGAAACCGCAAGGATGGCCGAGACCCGGACCGTGTTCGAACGGACGGATGGCGACAGCAGGTGGCGCCACAGCGGGAGCGTCGACCTGGAGCTACGGCTGTACGCCCCCGTGGAGTTGAAACGGCTGTTCCGGGATGCCGGCTTCCGGGAAGTAGGCCTCACCGCGGACCTTTCCGGCGCGGACCTGGAGCGCGACTCCACCCACCAAGTGGTCTGGGGGCGGGCCTGAGCCACGGCCGCCGACCGAACCGCTCAGGTATGGGGCGTTCGCAGTACTGGCGTGGCGCGGAACCCGCTCCGACTCGTTCGTGGGTTTGACCGCTCGGTGTACGTCGTCGCAGCCGGGCAGTTCGTCAACGTGCTCGGGTCGGGTGTCGTCTACCCGTTCGCAACCATCCACTTCCACCTGTTTCTGGGCATCCCGCTGGGCGTTGTCGGCCTTGGCCTGCTGGCGAACAACGT